>CAYGTA010000569.1:0-2912 GCA_964352605.1 uncultured bacterium
CCAAAGCTGTCTCGACTACGTCGGCAAGGTCGGAATTATAAATGTCGTAAGACTATATAATTTAGCTTAGTATTAGTATCAAATTTATGAAGCTGTTCTGTAGGATAATTCTCAATTTCAATGGTAATGGAAGGTATCATTAAATATTACTAGCGTAGTTTGATTTATGAATAGTTTAAAACTTGAAAGATGAAGTTTTGTGACATTTTAAAATCAAACGAGTATTAGACTAAGAATCTTGAGGATTGGTTTTGGCTAAGCAAACAACAAGCTATGTCTGCACAGAATGTGAAACGCAGTCACCTGTACAAATGGGACGCTGCCCACGCTGTGGTAGTTGGAATAGCATGCAACCCAAACAAGATAAACCCCTTATATCAAGCTTATCTTTAGGGGGGCGTTCTGCCTTAACAACCCAAGTAAGTGCTTTAAAAGATATAGAAGATGCTGAACTAAGCCGTTTCCCATCAGGCATTCAAGAAATAGATGAAGTGCTTGGGGGAGGCTGGGTAATAGGCTCAGTTTTGCTTATAGCAGGTGAACCCGGCATAGGTAAATCAACGCTACTTTTACTACTCGCTCAAAAAGTACACGATAAAACAGTACTTTATGTTTCAGGTGAAGAGTCACTCGCACAAGTCAAAATGCGTGCCCAAAGACTCGGTGTTGACAGCAGTATGCAGCTCACTCGAGAAACAGATGCCAGAGCGCTCGCTGATTACATAAGGCTACACGTACCTGACCTAATTATTGTTGATTCTATACAAACCCTCATTGCTTCTGAGGGGGGTGTACCCGGTAGCATAACGCAAGTTCGAGATGGCACCGCTTTGCTAACCCAAGCTACCAAAGAAGTAGGCTCAACGCTTGTTCTTATAGGTCATGTCACGAAACAAGGCAGCATAGCTGGCCCAAAAGTGATTGAACACATGGTTGATGCCACTTTTGCTTTAGAGTCAGCAGCTGGCTTTCGTATATTGCGTGCCATGAAAAATCGCTTTGGCCCAGCAGGTGAAATGGCTGTCTTTGAAATGTCAGGTGACGGCATGCAAGCTGTCGCCAACCCATCAGAAGCCTTCTTAGCAGAACGCCCCAAAGGCGTAGCAGGCTCAGTCGTAGTAGCCGCCCTAGAAGGACAACGCCCACTCCTTTTAGAAGTACAAGCCCTCGCAGCAAAATCACCTTACGCATCACCAAGACGCATAGTCCAAGGACTCGACCTAAGACGTGTAGACATGATACTCGCCGTACTCGAGCGTAGATTAGAGCTTCCTTTAGCTGGTCTTGATATTTATGTCAATGTGGCGGGGGGCTTAAGGTTAAC
Source organism: uncultured bacterium (assembly GCA_964352605.1). Lineage (GTDB taxonomy): Bacteria > Deinococcota > Deinococci > Deinococcales > Trueperaceae > JAHEBB01. The sequence goes on from CAYGTA010000569.1 coordinate 1,325, forward strand.
AGATACAGGTACTGACCTTGCTGTTGCCATAGCAGTGTATTCAGGTATAACCAATAAAGTGGTGCCAGAAGACAGTGTGGTTGCGGGTGAAGTGGGCTTAGCAGGTGAATTAAGAAAAGTACCGCAGCTCGAGCGTCGTCAGGAAGAAGCTCGAAAAACAGGTTACACGCGTTTTGTCGCTGCATCTGATAAAGTGCAGCATTTATCTGACGCGATTCAGAAGGTATGGTCATGACATCTAGTTTTGCTTATGGTCTTGCTAAAACAACACTTAGCTTAGTAGGCGCTTTAATAGGCTTCATTGTAGCTAGTTTACTTATTCGCTTAGATGTTTTAACAGACCCTATTAATCTTTTTTACCTTAGTTTATTAGGCGCTTTACTTGCCTATCTTATGAGTACAGGCCTAGCAAGACGCTTTGAAGTCTTTTGGGTAAAACTTCAAGATTTAAGTGGTCGTATTCCCCCGCAAGCTGTACTGGCAGCAGGTATTGGTGCAACCACAGCGCTCATAATTACAGTTCTTCTAAACACACTTTTAGAAAATGTACCTGGCTTTACATGGTACTGGTCACTACTTCTTACCCTTATTTTGGTAACAGCATCCTCATGGTTTTTTGTAGTTAACAGGCAACTATTCTTTGGCATCACTGCGCTGGTACCCACAGTTGGAGCAAAAGCAGAAGCTCGAGTTTTGACTAAAGTTAAGTTGATTGATACGTCTTCTATTATTGATGGGCGTATTTCTGAGATTGCTTTAACGCACTTTATGGATGGTGAATTGCAAATACCTAAATTTGTTCTTAATGAGCTGCAGGGTATTGCTGATTCAGGTGATCCTTTAACGAGAACCAAAGGGCGTAAAGGTTTAGAAGTGCTTGATAAGTTAGTAAATCAGCAAATCATTCCAACAAAAGTCATTAATGATGATATTCCTGATGTGCATGAAGTAGACGAAAAACTTATTCAGTTATGCCAAAAACTAAATGCTGACCTTATAACCACCGACTTTAACTTAAACCGTGTGGCTGCCTTACAGAATATAAAAGTGCTTAATGTAAATCAGCTTGCCAACGCTTTAAAACCTGTCTTTTTACCCGGTGAGCGTTTAGCACTGCTTATTAGTAAAGAAGGTCGTGAGCAAGGCCAAGGCTTGGGTTATTTAGAAGATGGCACTATGGTTGTCGTTGAAGAAGGTCAAAAGTTTGTGGGTAGTGTCATAGATGTAACCGTAACGAGTCACCTGCAAACCAATATGGGTCGCATGATATTTGCTAGACCGCATAGTAATAATTGAGGATAGAACGGAATTAAAAAAAGCTCCCTTATGGTGGGAGCTGAGCAAATACTGTAGCATTTCCACGAATGGTTGCACCATCAGACCATTCGTGCGATCCGGGGGAGTAAAAATAAACCAACTCAGCCAAGGGTGCAATGTTTCATGGAACTGCAACTGGTATCGAAAACTTAGTAAAAAGCATGATTAGGCTTTATCAAAAGCTCGAGCTTTTATACTATTTCCGTTTACTTTATTAATCAATACTTCGGACAGGTTTAAGGACAAGGCATCCCGAAGGCAAGGACATGGT
>CAYGTA010000570.1:0-2897 GCA_964352605.1 uncultured bacterium
CTACTCTTTATTGTTTAATTTTCACAACTCCTGAAAGGGGAACATAATGTCAGATATTCATCCAGATGCCGCTAAGTTAGAAGGCATGACACACGAAAGTCAATACCAATTTAAAAACAAAGAAGACTACTTTTTTAGGTCTGCTAAGGGTTTAAATAGAAAAGTTGTAGAGCAAATTAGCTACCATAAAAATGAGCCAGAGTGGATGCTTAAGTTTAGACTTAATGCTCTAGAAATCGCTGAGAAAAAAGGCTGGCCAAAGTGGGGTCCTGACATTAGTGACCTTAACTTTGATGATATTTATTTTTACATTCGTCCTGAAGATCGCCAAGATACAGCAGGTAACTGGGATGATGTTCCAGAAGAAGTGCGTAACACGTATCAAAGACTAGGTATTCCTGAAGCTGAACAAAAAATCTTAGCAGGCGTGGGTGCTCAGTACGAATCAGAAATGGTTTACCACTCTCTTAAAGAAGAGTGGGAGCGCTTAGGTGTTATCTTCTTAGATACTGACACTGGCCTAAAAGAACACCCTGAAATTTTTAAAGAGCACTTTTCAACCATTGTGCCTCCAGAAGATAACTACTTTGCTGCTGTTAATAGTGCTGTTTGGTCTGGCGGTAGTTTTGTTTATGTACCTGCCGGTGTTGAAATTGATGTGCCTTTGCAAGCTTACTTTTTGCTAAATGCAGAAAACGCAGGACAGTTTGAACGCACCCTTATTATTGGTGAACCGGGTTCTAAATTTCACTATATTGAGGGTTGTACTGCACCTGCTTACACAACTAACTCTTTTCACAGTGGTGTCATTGAGATTGTTGTTAAAGAAGGCGCACAAGCTCGCTACACAACGATTCAAAACTGGTCACACAATGTTTATAATCTTGTTACCCAACGCGCTATTGTGCATAAAAACGCAAGTATGGGCTGGTTAGATGGCAACTTGGGCAGCAAAACCACCATGAAATACCCAAGCTGTTACCTTGTTGGTGAAGGCGCAACAGGCCAGGTGCTATCTATTGCCTTTGCGGGTGACAATCAATGGCAAGATGCTGGTGCAAAAATGATTCACGCTGCACCTAACACATCAAGTACAATTGTTTCAAAATCAATCTCTAAAGGTACAGGTCGCAGTTCTTACCGTGGTCTGGTGCAAATTCATGAAGGTGCAACCAATGCTCGCTCAAATGTAGAATGCGACGCACTACTCTTAGACGAAAACGCCAAAACAGATACCTACCCGTACATTGAAATTAATGAAAAAACAGCTCATGTGGGTCATGAAGCAACTGTTTCAAAACTCAATGACGAGCAAATCTTCTACCTTATGAGTCGCGGCATACCTGAAGCAGAAGCAGGCGCACTTATTGTTCGTGGTTTCCTAGAGCCCGTTGCAAAAGAACTGCCTTTAGAATACGCAGTTGAACTTAATAGACTGATTGAACTCGAGATGGAGGGAAGTGTAGGTTAAAAGGAAGCTTCCTTTTTCCTGCTATTCACACTATGGCAACTCTACTTGATAATTCTGTTATTTCAACAGCCAACGTTAAAGCAATTTCAGAAAAATACAATGAACCCGCTTGGCTCGTTACAGAGCGTGAAGCAGCCCTTCGTAGCTTCGAAAAACAAGCTTGGCCAACCCACCGCGATGAAAACTGGCGCTACTCAGACCTAAAACGTTTTGCACTAGATGACTTAAGCCTAATTGATGGTCCTAAAGATAATGCTACTAGCGACCGAATTAAAATGCGAATCACTGACTCTGATGCTGAAGGCACCATTGTCTACAAAGGCAACAAAGTCATTCATTATGAAGCAAACATCACTGAAAAAGGCGTTATCTTTACAGACCTCCGAACTGCCCTAAAAGAGCATGAAGAACTTGTTAAAGAACACCTCTTTAGTACTGTTAACGCAACCCAAACCAAATACTCAGCGCTCAACGCAGCCATCTGGGAAAACGGAACCTTCGTATATGTACCCAAAAATGTAGAACTCGAGCTTCCTTTGGGTGCGTTTTATAGTGCCGATAAGGGTGGCTTGCAAGCTACTCGTACCCTTGTTGTGCTTGAGGCAAATGCTAAGGCAACGTTTATTGATGAATGTACCAGTGAAGAGTTTGGAGAGCGTTTATTTGTTGATGGCGCAGTTGAGCTTATTTTGGGTGACGGTGCAAAACTTCGTTATGTAAACTTACAAAACTGGAGTCGTAGTGCCGCTCAAATTAACAAGATGGTTGCTAAGCTCGGACGTAGTGCTCGCTTAGAAAGCCTTACTGTTAACTTAGGTGCCGATGCTGCGCGTAGTGAAGTTGAAAGCATCTTAGATGGCCCTGGTAGTGAATCTGAAATGCTCGGGCTTTACTTTGCAGATAAAGGTCAGCACTATAATCAGTACACTATTCAGCGTCATGCTAAAGATCATGCTTTTAGTGATTTGCTGTTTAAAGGTGCTTTACGTGATGCTAGTGAGGCTGTTTATTCGGGTGTCATTATTGTTGATGAAGATGCTCAAAAAACAGATGCTTACCAAACAAATCGCAACTTTTTACTTGATAATAAGTCAGAAGCCGTTAGCATTCCACAGTTAGAAATTAAAGCAAATGATGTTAAGTGTTCACACGGCTCAACCATCTCCCCTGTTCCTGAAGATCAACGTTTTTACCTTATGAGTCGTGGTTTAAGCCCTGAAGTCGCAGAGCATGTGCTCGTAACAAGCTTCTTATATGAAGTAACCAGTCGTGTTACTTTACCCAAAGTAGCTGAGTATGTTGAGCGTATTGTTCAAGCTAAACTTGGTGTACCTGGAGTAAAAGAAAAGCTTTAAGTATCGTATAAAGTGAAAGGTGAAAAGTAGAAGGTGAAATATCCTGACGCTTTTCACCTTTTTTATCATTT
>CAYGTA010000571.1:0-2892 GCA_964352605.1 uncultured bacterium
GGCCTTGGGCGATGCGGGTCGCTTCGGATCCTGCGCCGCCGGCGGCTTCGAGGTCCGACATGCGGTGTACGACGATGATGTTGGAGAGTCCGTATTGGCGGGACAGTTTGAACATGGCCCGCAACCAGCGGGCCAACGCCAGATTCGACAGCAACGCCCACGCTTCGTCGAGGAGCAGGATCCGTTGGATGCCGTCGCTGCGGGCGATGGCGGAGTGGAGCCAGGCCATGGTGCAGGCCATGACCAAACCTTTGGCGTCGGAGCCTTCGCCGAGAGCCGAGAGGTCGAGGACAACGATGGGTGCCTGCCAGTCGACGGTGACGCTGGAGCGCCCGTCGAACATCCCCCGCAGATCACCTTTGCACAGCCGCCGCAGTTCGAGTGCGGCGTCGCGGGATCGTTCGGCCATCCGTTCGGCGGTCGTGTGCACCTCGGCGGCAAGTGACTCCGGTGGGTTAAGCAGGATCTCGACCACATCCACCACCGTCGGCTCCGTGCACGTCTGGGCGGCGTGTTCGCGGGCGAGACCGATCGCGGTGCGTTCCTCCGAGGTGAGGTCACGATGCAGTGCGGCTTCGGCGAGAGAGTAAAGGACTTGGTCTTGTCGGCGTCCGACTTCGATGGGGTCGAGTTCGTCGGTGTGGGGGCCGGGGTCGAGCGGATTCAAGATGACGCCGGATCCGGGTTCCAATCGGATCACGACCCCGCCCATTGCTTCGGCGAGTGGGGTGAATTCGCCTTTGGGGTCGATGACGACGGCTTGGCGTCCGAACGCTGATTGGCGCCAGATGTAGGTCTTCACGAGCGCGGATTTGCCGCGGCCGATTTGGCCGGCGATGACCATGTTGGGGTTGGTGACTCTTCCGTTGGCGTAGAGCTCCCAGGGGTCGAAGCAGAACGATCCGCCGAGGACTTCGGTGCCGATGTAGCAGCCTTGCCCGCCGAGCCCGGCCGGTGATTGGAACGGATAGATCGCCTGCAGATGGGCGGTGGTGGATCGGTGATGGGGGACCGACGGCGACGACGCCGTCGCCCCAATCACGGCGATGATCCCGGCGAACGCCGCGACCGTGGCGGCAATCACAATGACAGCGGCAACGTTCATGTGCGCAGGCCCAGGGTGAAGGGGAGGGTGGCGTAGAACGCGGTGTCTTGTTCTCCCCACAGGCGGCGGAGTTCGATCGGGCATTGGTAGGCGATCTGTTCGATCGCCGCGGCGGCTTGTTCGACGTCGGTGAGGTTGGTGCCGGAGATGGTGACGTATCCGGAGTACCGGCATTCGGCGTGGCCGTCGGCGAGTTCGGATTCTCGCCGGTCGAGGGCTTCGCCTTCACGGCGACGCCGGGCGGAGTTGCGGTACCCGGCGCGTTCGCGCATGTCGTCATCGGCCATGCGGGCGGTTTGGGCGTGCTCGACTTCTTTGACGGCTCGTGCGGTGGGGATGGGTTCGGCGACGAGGGCCACGGTGCGGGTCACCCCATTCATCCCCAACAACAGCGGTGAAAGGAAGGAGGGTGCGACGCCGAGGCGGGGCCATTCCTGCACCCAGTAGGTGATGTGGCAGATCTCATCGGTCCGGTAATGCCCCCAAAACGTTTCGGTCGCGATCGGCCAGGCGGCTCGGGCGGACACCACCGGCACCTCTGACGCTTTTGCCCGCTCAGCCAAACCGAGGGCGACTTGGGGGTCGAACTGGGTTCGCAGCAGGGTCGCCAACTGGTCACCGGACAGAAACCCGAGGGAGTCGAGTCCGGCGTCGCGGAGCTGGTTCTGGAGATGGCCGAGTTCCCGATACAACACCGCGACCGCGCCCCGGTCGCCGCCACCAGCGTTCTTGATGGCGCGGGCTGCCCGGTTGCCTGACACTTGGACCACGACGAACGTTTCGTGTTGCTGGGTGACCGGCTGGGCCTCATCCAACAGCTCGGCATAGGAGTCGCGGGCGGGGCTCTCGGTAGTGGAGCGTTGGTTGAAGTGGGCCCGCATTTCGTCACCAATCTCGGGCAGGGTGCGTTCGAGCCATTGGAATCGGGCGATCGGTGAGCCTTGGCGGGCCATGGAGGCTTCGATCCCGGCCCACGAGGCGAGACGTCGGGTCTTCTCCGACTCATCCAACAGGACGAATGATTCGCCTCGGACGGCGACGACGGCGAGCCAGGCTTTGTGTTTGCGGTCCCGGAGCACGCCGAGGGGTTGGCCGGCGACGGTGGTGTAGACGAGCTGGAAGTCACGGACCGGTGGCGGCGGTGACGGTTTCCCCGCTCGCTGGGTCGCCGCGCCTTTGGCTTTGCGTTTCTTGGTGCGGCGTTTGCCTCGTTCGCCGGTGGCGGGAGCGGTGGAGTGCCAACGTCGTTTGCCGGCAACGACGAGAAGGGTCCAGCGTGACGCGGCGGGGACCCAGTCATCGAACGGTCGGCCATGCACGGTGCCGAACGCCATCGAGACCCCGGCCAGCAGCAAGGCGGCGGCGATACCGACACCGATCTGGCCGCCAACCACTCGCAAGAACACGACAGCGGAGGCGACCGACACGAGGAGGAACGCGACTTGGGCGTGGCGGAGCCCGCCAATGAACGTCGGGCGTTCGGCCGGTCCGAAACGGAACCGGACAGCCTCTCGTGCCGCTACCACGACCCCACCTCAGCGTTCACGAGGTGCTGTGTTTCTCTCGGGCGAGTCATTGGGAACCGTCCCCATCGAAGGACAGCTGCCCGTTCGATTGGCTGCTCGAGCTCTCGGAGCCTCCGCCGGATGCCGGTTGGGCTCGCAGCCCACCCGACGCGGCCCCAGCGCCGGCATTGGCCACCTTGGCGCCGGCCTGCACCGCGGCACCCGCCCCGCTCGCAGCGCCACCCGCCGCACCGCCACCACCTGAACCGGACCCTGCTGACC
>CAYGTA010000572.1:0-2885 GCA_964352605.1 uncultured bacterium
GCTCTTTTAGAGAGTGATGGTGAAAGTTTCACTATGGAGCAGCTAGAAACAAAAGCGAATGTTTCTAGAGCAACCATTTATCGACGCGTTGGTAGCAAAGAAAAACTACTTACCCACCTAGCTGCCAAGCGAGGTGAAACCTATGAACCTGAAAACCTAACCTTAGAGATACTCAAAGCAGCGCGAGTTGTTTTTGGGCGAGAGGGGCTTGTTGCTGCAACCGTTGAGCAGATTGCTGCTGAGGCTGAGGTTGGGGTTGCTACGATCTATAGACGCTTTGGTGATAAAGATAATCTTGTAAAAACCTTTATCAAAGAAATGACGCCAAGAACAATAGTTAAACAACTAGCCTTACATCCTTCTAATGATGTTCAGGCAGATTTAGAAAAAATAGTGGCTGCCTTGCTACCCTTTTTCTATGAGAATCGCAATATTTTCAGGCTGGTACTCATGGGTAATGAGCGTGACAGGCAGTACCTTGAGGGGTTTCGTGAACGCTCTGATTCAACCCAAGCACGCTTGTCTACTTATTTTGAAGTGCAGCTTAAAGCAGGACAGTTAAAAGCAATTGCTTCGGCTGAAGATTTAGCCCTGTCCCTTATGGGCATAGTGATTGCCTACAGCGTACTAGGCCCCATCCATCATGGCAAGGAACTCACAGATAGTACACATACAAGCAAACTTATAACTCGAGTGTTCTTACAGGATTTACGGGGTAATGCAGCATGACAGTGTTTACACTTCCTTTTGAGGAAATTACACGCGAAGACTTGGCTAAAGTAGGAGGTAAGGGTGCAAATTTAGGTGAACTTAGTCATGCTGGCTTTAATGTACCTGATGGCTTTTGTGTTACGACAGATGCCTTTGTTGCCTTTATGGCGACCGCTAAAGAGGATATTTACCCCCGTCTAGCTAACGTAACAGGAAATGATTTAGAGCAACTCAGGCAAACAGGTGAATCCTTAAGAACGTATCTTGCTGATTTACCCTTACCTAAAGATGTTGAAGCTGCCGTGCTTAAAGCTTGGCGTGAACTTGGTGAGGGATACGCCTATGCCGTGCGTTCTTCAGCAACTGCTGAAGATTTACCCCAAGCTTCGTTTGCAGGGCAGCAAGATACCTACCTAAATGTTCGCGGGCAAGCTTATTTACTTAAACGCGTGAAAGACTGCTTTATTTCACTTTTTACAGATCGCGCTATTTTGTACCGCACACAAAATGGCTTTAACCATAAAGATGTACTGTTATCTGTTGTCATTCAACGTATGGTTCAGCCTGAGGTTGCCGGCATTATGTTTACAGCTGACCCCGTAACGGGTGACCGGCACATTACCTCTATAGACGCAAGCTTTGGTCTAGGTGAAGCGCTCGTATCAGGTTTAGTATCAGCTGATTTATACAAAGTCGATAAACTCGAGCGCAGCATTGTCAAGAAGCAAATTGCCACAAAACAAATGGCGATTCGCTCTTTACCCGAGGGGGGCGTGCAACGTATTGATTTAACCTCAACTGAGCGTGAGCAACAAGCTTTAGAAGATAAAGATATTTTGGAACTCGCTAGTGTAGGGGCAAAAATCGAAGCGCACTATGGTATACCACAAGATATTGAGTGGGCATTAGCTGATGACACGCTTTACATTACCCAATCTCGCCCTATTACTTCTTTGTTTCCTTTACCTGAACCTCGACCAACAGATGATGCTTTACATACTTACTTTAGTATGTCGCATTTTCAAGTAATGACCGACGCCATGCCTCCCCTAGCTTTATCTGTTATTCGCACTATTCTACCCTTTGGTAGTGAAAATGAAATTGAGAATCCTTTGCTACAGACAGCTGGTGGGCGTATTTTTGTTGACCTTGCACCTTTGTTGCGCCACCCTATAGGTAAACGCTTCATCCTTAAAGGACTTAATAATGCTGATCAGCTAGCCGCAGGGGCCCTAGCTAAACTTGCTGAACGCAGCGACTTTAAGGCAAAAGGAGCAACCTTTAATCCTTTAAGCCAATTACCCAAACTTCGCCCTTACATCTTTCAGGTCTTACGCATTTTGCGTTGGGGTGAACCTGAAAATGTAGCACAGCAAGCCACCATAACCATAAATGAGCACATTGCGACTGTTCATTCAAACCTAAATTCAGCAAACAGTAGCAACGAAAAACTAACACTTGCCGTTGCTGAGCTAAAGTGTTGCCTTACGCCCGCACTAACTTGGATTCCTTATTTAATTGCAGGTGTAATCGCTTCTGTTGGGCTTAAAAGTGTGTTAGGTAAAAACGTTGATACAAATGACTTAAGCGCAACAGGACGCGGCTTAGAAGGCAATATTGCCACCGAAATGGACTTAGCCGTAGGAGATCTTGCTGATGCACTAAGAGCCTCAAATGAGCTTAAAAGCTACTTCGCCAACAATGATAGTAATGCCCCAATAAAACTTGCTAACGCTGCAACCTTAGCGGGTGGCACGGCCTTTTTAGAAAAATGGCATGCGTTTATTAAGACCTACGGCGCACGTGGCCCCTCAGAAATTGATTTAAGTCGACCCCGCTGGTCAGAAGACCCAAGTTCACTCTTACAAATGGTCATAAACGCAACAGCTCATAGTGAAGCAGGTGCACACCGCGCACACTATCAAAACCTCATAGATGAAAGCAACGCAGCTAGCGAGAACATTTTAAAAACAGCTTACTCCGGCAGCTTTGGTTGGCTTCGCGGCCCCCTAGCCAAACGCTTCCTTAGGCTTAGCCGCAAGCTCACACCCTTACGTGAGCACCATAAATTCTTAGCCATTCAAACACTCGCCCTTGTCAAACCCGTACTCAATGAAGCAGGAGAACAGCTAAAGCAAGAAGGCAAGCTCGAGTATGCAAAAGATGTTTGGTTT
>CAYGTA010000573.1:0-2870 GCA_964352605.1 uncultured bacterium
CCGTGCAGGCAATCACTTATTTCTACGCTCGAGTTATACCTATGAATGAATTAAAGCCAGATTTATAGTTGTTACACAATGAATTAGCACATTCCTACTTAACCAGATAAAAATAATCCTAAGCGTTAGTTTTGACACCATTCAGCATACTACCCAAAATAAAAACCGTTTTTACTCTATAGCTTTTTTTAGTGATTACCTAAGCTAAGCAAAAAGCAACAGGAAGGTACCTTATGAAACCTAACATTCTCATGTTCATGACAGATCATCAGCGAGCAGATACCGTTTTAGCAGAGGGACCTGCTATAACACCTAATGTTGCCAAGCTTGCCAGCGAAGGTCTGAGTTTCACAGAAACACACTGCCCCACACCACACTGCTGCCCTTCAAGAGCAACCTTCTTCACAGGACTCTACCCCTCTCGCCATGGCGTTTGGAATAATGTTTGTAATGAGCAGGCCTTAAGTAAAGGCTTAAACCCCGAGGTAAGACTCTGGAGTGAAGACTTAAAAGACGCAGGTTACAGCCTGCACTACTCAGGCAAATGGCATGTCAGTGCAGAAGAAACCCCCAAAGATCGAGGCTGGACAGAACATCTCGTAACCTCAACAGGTGATGTACATATGGGATTAACGTGGGAAGACTACGAAGTGCAAGCTAACAATCTTGATATCAGCCCACGCAAAGAAGGCGAAATACTACGACCAGGTTACCCAAGAACACAACTGTACGGTGAAAATAGTCAAGGTAATGCTCATGATGAAAACGTAGTCAACACAGCACTCAATGTCCTAGACAATCTTGAGCATGAAGCAGAACCATGGTGCCTTTATGTGGGTGCGATTGGTCCGCATGACCCTTATGTTGCACCTCAAAAGTATTTAGATCTTTATGACATTGAAGACATAAAGCTTCCAGAAAACTTCTTTGACACCATGAAAGACAAACCCGTCATATACCAGAGGATGCGAGAGCAGGTATTTGGGCAGTTTAGTGATTACGAATATAAACAATGCATTAGACACTTTTATGCCTTTTGCTCTTACTTAGATGACTTATTTGGCAAGCTTATGGCTAAACTAGAAGCCATAGGCCAAAAAGAAAACACTTTAGTAATCTACTGTGCAGACCATGGCGATTACAACGGTGAACACGGACTCTTTGCCAAAGGCATACCTTGTTTTAAGGGTGCTTATCATGTACCCAATGTTATGAGATGGCCAGCAGGCATTAAAAACACAGGCAGAACTATAAATGAATTTGTATCTTTAGCAGACTTCGCACCAACCTTTCAAGAACTTGCAGGTCTAAAACCAGATGAAACCCTAACAGGCTCGAGTTTAGTTCCCTTCTTAAAAGATGAAACCCCAGAGGCATGGCGAGATGACATTGCAACTCAATGTGACGGTGTTGAACTTTACTACACGCAACGATCCATAAAAACCAAAGACTATAAATACACTTTCAATGGCTTTGATCAAGATGAACTTTATGACCTACGTACAGACCCGCATGAAATACGTAACTTAGCCAACAACCCACGCTTCGAAAGCATAAAGCGAGACATGTGCAAACGACTCTGGCGTTTTGCTAAACAAGAACAAGACAGTGCTAATCACAGTTACATAACGGTAGGACTAGCAGCCTACGGACCTATGGACTCACTTGAATGAAAAGAGCAGTGGCAAAACCTTAAGGCCCACTTTTTATCACCCGCTTAAATAATCTTTAGAGACAGGATTCAGGATTACCTTTGAGCCAAAACCTAATTTACAAAGCTAAAAAAACGATTTGGATTAAGCTAAAGCATACGTGTATAAAAAGGTTGCATATATATAAGGTATAGCTAGCGAGTAAAATAGAGTCGATGAACGAGCTAAGACGGATAAGTATTATGTGGGTGTAAGTGCAGCTAAAGTCAGCAAGAGTACCAGCATAGAAAATTACAAAGGCAGACTATGACACACAAAACTTCTAAGGATGCATCACTCGCATCTACAGCCTATGAAATGCTCCCATTAGGCGACGTACAACCAAAAAAATGGCTATACAAGCAGCTTCGCTTACAGACCAACGGGAAAACAGGTCCTCTCGAAGAGCTATGGCCAGATGTTGCTGCAGTTTCTACCTGGTTAGGTGGTAATGGCGAAGACTGGGAACGCGGACCCTACTATTTAGATGGTCTTATACCCCTTACGACGAAACCCTCCACGCTAAACAACAGTTCACTTACAGTCATCTGTTTGTGGTTTCATGCTTATACAAGCAGCTTGTTGTATTAATCTTGAGCTTTACAATAGTAGCCTTATTAGGAGTTATGAATGAAGATAGTAAGTGTTGAAGCATACCCCGTCTGGAGTGGTCAACGTAACTTTCTGTTTGTTGAGGTTGGCACAGACGAAGGTATTTACGGTATTGGTGAGGCAGGCTTAACAGGACGTGAGTTAGCGGTCATGGGTGCCATAGAGCATTTCAAACCCCTTTTAATAGGGCAAGATGCCTTTCGGATTGAGCATATTTGGCAAGTACTGTTTCGTTCAGGTTTTTTTCCAGCACAGCGTGTGTTGGGTGCAGCTATATCAGCTATTGATATTGCCCTTTGGGATATAAAAGGCAAAGCGCTGGGTGTACCTATTTATGACCTTTTAGGCGGGCGTGTCAGAGACAAGGTTGTTTGCTACCCGCATAATGCAGGCCATAATATGGATGTTCAAAGCCTAGTTGATTCTTGCCTTGAGACTAAAGAGGCAGGTTGGCAGTTTGTACGTTGGGGTTTACCAAGTCAGGGAGATGTACTTGAGCCTCGGCAGTCAGTAAAACGGCCTTTCTGGCACAAAGGTACCAGATGTTTCATAAGGATTTCCTAAGAC
>CAYGTA010000574.1:0-2862 GCA_964352605.1 uncultured bacterium
GTTAAATCAAGCAAGATTGTCATTTTAGAAGAGAAGCCTAAGCAGGGTCGGTAACGCTAAGCAAGCCTGTTGTGGCAAGAACAGAAACTAGAAAAACAATCTCTAGGTAAAGTGCTCGTCTGAGGCTTAATCGGTTACCCGCAATAAGCTGAGGTAGATAGCGCCAGTGATTGAAGGCAGCTACAGCTAATGCCATCCCAAAAAAGCCTATTTTTAGCAGCAAGCTTAGTCCATAACGACTTGACCAGAGGGCTGAGAATGAAGATAGATTCACCACGGCACCATAAAGACCTGTCACGGCAATAACGGCTACAGAAAGCTGAGCAACACGACTCAAACGTAAAACAAGCGAAGGCAAATCTTGATCTGTCTTCCAATTAGGTAGTAGGGATGCAGCCACAATAAGGCCTACCCAAATGGAGGCAGCTAGTCCATGCAAAAAGTCTGCAGCAAAGGGCAGGATACCTAAACTTGCAGTATGACTAAGGCTACTAAAAGAAGCTATTAATAATGCTGTTGCACAGCTTGCCAAGAAGCTACTTAAAAAGCGAGGTTTAGCAAGCAATAATGCCCACAATATGATGCCGGCCAGTAGCCTAACAGCCGTCCAGCTGCCTTGTGCTGAATTTCGCGCGTAGTCACTAAAGGACAGCCAGTCAAAACGTCCTAAAATAGAAATGGGGGTTAACGTAAGCGTAAAGACACTAAACGCAGCAAGTAAAAAAAAGCCAAATGCACCCAGACCTAAAGATTTACCTCTATTTGATTCAGAGCGCAAGATATAACGAAATGATGCAGGTGCTATAAGTAAAGCAAGCCCTAAATACATAGCAAATTTACTAAGCGTCAACACGCTATTAAAAGTCTACTCGCTAGGTTCGTAAGTGAACACGTAATAACCACTAACCACATGGGTATCACCTGATAAAGCACGAATCACTGTGAGGTAATGACCCGGCTCGAGTTCATCTAAGCCTAACAGTACTTCGCTTGCATTTCGTTCTGTGCTTAAAACGCCGGTATCCACTCGTGTACCAAGGTCATCTTTGATTAAGTCATCAACTAGCGTATCTAAGCCTTCATGAGCAATGCTTAGGTCATGAGGAACACCGGCTTCATCTAGTCGGTAAACAGCTAACGTGCTGAACTTTGTGTCAATATCACCTGAGAAGAAAAGTTTTAATTCAGTAGGTGCAATTTCAAGGACTTGGTTGGGATAGGGTAGGGCATCTTGGAGCATTATCTCCGAGTGGGCTAATGCTGTTGTTGGTAGAATAAGGGTAAGGGCGAGGATAATAGCTCTAAGTAACATAAGGCTACCTTTCTGCGGCAAGCGACTGCTTCATAAACTGTTAGTTTAGGGAACAAATATAAAATCCCTATAAGTTTAGTGTTAAGCGTTTGTAAAGCCTATGCTATAAGGGGTGTATCTCACAGTTATTCGATAGGCTTAATTAGAGAAATGCTTGAATATTGCTTAAAGACCCTAAAAACCTAACCGCCTACCAAAACTAGGTAGGCGATTCTATAAAATTTAGCGGCCTTCTATTTCTCGTAAGGTTACTTGATAATCAGCTATTTCTTGGGCTTGATTACGAATGATGTTTTTAGCAAGTTCACGTAATTTCGGATGATTTGCCTTAAACAATGCAAGTTGCGCCATGTCAATAGCACTATCATGATGCAGTGACATCTGACTTAAAAAAGCAACATCAGGGCTTTTAAGGCTATTCATTTCAGTCATCATACTCTCCATGTCATCAGCCATCATAGACGCTGCCATGGGGTCAGAACGACCATCAAACCATTCATCAAGCCAGCTTTGCATAAGTTTAATTTCGGGTTCTTGAGCTGCAATGATTTGTCTAGCACTGCTGGCAATACCTGGCAATTCAGTACGCTCTAAAATCCATTGCGCCATTTCTACTGCACCTTCATGATGGGCAATCATGCCTGACATAAAGGCAATTTCGAAGGCGTCCCCTTCTAAGCTACTAAGACCTTCATTTGACATGGTCATTGTCCCCATGTTGTGCTGAGAAAAACCAAAAGATAAAACTGCTACTAAACTAACAAACCAGACTTTCATGTCTGCTTAACCTCCTGATAGCTTTTGAATAGAACGCTATCAAAGCAAACACTAAGCTAGACTCATCACGCTGGGATTAAGTTAGTGTAAAGCTATTGTAAAGTTTAATGAGTTGCATTTTCTCCGTGATCAAGCACTTGTGCTTGAAACCATAGGTGCAAGGCAATAATGACGGACAGGTCTTTTGAAGCGTAAGTAATTTGACCTCCACCATCAATGTTTTTGTAGTTTATGTCTATTAAGCCTTTTTTGCCTGCTTCTTTTAGGTCTGCTAGACCTGGCATAGCTTCACCATGTAAATAGCTCGGGTCTTGGAAATCACCTTTTGCAAAAAGCTTTGCTTGTTCTACTAAGTGGCTACGAATTAAATCTATGTTTTCTTGATCTGTTGGATCGTCAGCTATAACTTGTTGTACACCACCTGTTGCGGTGTCTTGAAAGATATGTAAGGTGGCGTTTAAGTCAAAAGGCATAACCGCTTGTTCGCGGTCTGCAAAGTCAGCTTCTTCTTTGGTGTGGCTCTGGCCATGCTCAGAATGATTTATGGAGCTATGTTCTTGTACAAAAGCTAGGCTGAACACAAGAATTAAGAACGTAACTTTACTGTACTTTTTGAGTTTCATTGAGTGCCTCCGTGAGTGTTACTAAGGCTGAAAGAACAGCCTCTTGTTTGGTTTTTGGTAAGGATTGGGTGAGGGATTCAAACTTTGCTCGTCGGGCCTTTGCAACTTGAGCTGCTTTTTTTTCACCTTCTGAGGTAAGGATAAGTAAAT
>CAYGTA010000575.1:0-2852 GCA_964352605.1 uncultured bacterium
GAAATAACAAAGATGGTGACGAGGGCATTTAGTGTGCGTCGAATAATAAAAACGAGCATAAGTTACCTATCTCCATAAGTGATCTGTGATGTGCAAATCACTTTCGGTAAAGCGCAGATTAAATAAATTTTGCGCAAGTGTGAGGGCAGAAAAATAGAATTAGTTTGCAAAATCATAGTGCAGTACCTTTGATGTCATAAATAAATGTCATTGAGAAAATAAAATCAGGGTATAGCTTTAGCTATACCCTGTTGAGAATTGACTTAAGACTGTCTTATGAAGTATTGCGCAGGGTTCAATTGACCTGAATTACGCAACGTGTCGTCATCAATGTAACCACTAGCAACATTGCCAAAGCGATTACTGGTGATGTAAAGAACAGGTGCTTCACCAACAAGACCAATCATATAAGGATGTCTTTTGTGAATGTCTAGGAGCTGCTTAAAGAGCGCATCACGTTTTACAGCATCTGGCTCTATAGCAGTTTGGTCCCAAAGGCTCCACATTTCATTGATTGGGTGATCTGCAGGTGGCTCGAGTTTTTTGTATGGAGACTCGGTATCATAGAAGTGGCCGTAAAGAGGTGCCCAAGGACCATCATCGATGGTACCAAGGTAGCGTCCAGGGTCGGCCATAACTACAGAGTTACGATCTGCGCCCCATACACCAACATCAACTTCACCATTTTGAACGCGTTGTTCGTATAGCGAGCGCTCAACTACATCTTGACTTACATCAAGGCCAAGTTCACGCCAGTATTTTTCAACTAGACCCATTTCATCTGCTTGAGGGGTGCCGGTAGTAAAGCGGTGCAAAATAGTAAAGGAGAGTGGTTGACCGTCAGAGCGTACTCTGATGCCATCATCACCGCGAGTTAAACCTAAACCATCAAGTAATTCATTGGCTCTATCAGGGTCATATTCTGCCCAGCGAGTTTCAAACTCTGGATCGTAGTTTGGTGAACCTGAAACAGGTGAGGCTTGACGGGGTTCAAAAAGACCGTCGTAAATAAGATCATTGATCTCTTCGCGATTAATACCAATTGAAAGTGCTTCGCGGTACTCTGCTGTGTCAGCTAAAGCAGCAAGTACAGGGTCGGGGTTATTGATATTTGGGTGTACAGCATTGGTGCTAGCAGCTTTCCAAATCGTTAAGCTGTAATCGCCAGCAGCTTCATTTTCTCTATAGAAGGTGAAGTTGGCTGAGCTAACATGACGTCCTTGGAAGTCAATGCGTCCTTGAGCAATCCAGAGGTCTAAAACCGCATTGTCATCAAATAGATCATGCTGAATTTGATCGATATAGGGTAACTGATTACCTGCTGGGTCAACAGCATGGTAGTACGGGTTGCGTACCATCATGTATGGATCTTCAGTAGGTTTATTGCCGGCTTTCCAAGCGGAAATGACTGGTAATTCTGGATTACGGAACCAGAAGCCAATAGGTCCTTGAAGGTTACCCGCATCTCCGAAGAGCTCTTGCCAAGTACCTACGCCATTTTCTTCGATTGCGGCGTCAATCATTGCTTGATTGCCGTACTGAGGCATGTATTGTCTTAAGTAGTGCGCAGGTGCAGCCATAGTAGGTCCACCGGTCATACCACCTGTACGCTTAGCAATGGTAATAGGAAGAAGTGGATTTGGCGCGGGGAAGCGTATTGTCCAACTTAATTCATCAAGCACTTCAAGCGCCATGTCTACACCACCTACGGTGAGCCATGCTGGTTTGTTACCTAATTCGCCAAGGTAGATTTCGTCATACCAGAATTGAACATCTTCTGTTGTAAAAGGTACACCGTCAGACCACTTCATGCCTTCACGCAAGGTAAAGGTGAACTCGCTTGCATCATCATTTTGAGTCCATGAATCTACAAAGCCAGCTGTTACATTAACGGTGTCAGGGTCAGGAACATCCCACTCGATTGACATTTCTTCATTGAGCTTAGTTGGACCCCAACGATCAGAAATGCCTTTAAAAGCGCGACGCCAAGTGCCACCATATTCGCCAACTTCAGTTACATTATTAATAACTCTCGGGTTGACGGGTAAGCGCTCACTAACAGGCGGTAAGCTTCCACTCGCGACCATTTCAGCAAGCATAGGCGCTTCATTATAGCTAGTTGCTGTTTGTGCCATGACGGAAGCAGGAACAGTTGAAGCAAGCATAGTTGCTGCAACACTACTACCTGTAATTTTAAGAAAATCTCGTCTTGAAACTTCCTTATTCCACGAATTTGAATTTTGCTTTTTTTTCATCTTTTCTTATTACTCCTTAAACGTTTATAGGACGGTTGCCAATAGATTCTTGCGTTTATCACCTCCTTATTAGATCGCCTTAATTAGGTCATTGCGTAACTTCCTTAATTTCAGGCTTCCGCTCATGAATACGAGTTGTCATCATGGCTTCATAAAATGTAGGTGTCCAGTAAGCAAAGCGATCTTCACTGCTTCCTTGAGCAATAATCGTTGTTTGTCTATTTTTTTGATAAAACACGCGAATCCAACGTTTACGTTTTTGGTCTTCTTCGGTGTAGGTGAATTTAGCTTCAAGGCCAATAGTGTCACCTATGACCCAATCTTCTTCTTTTTCAATATTGCAGTCACTAAGTTCTTTAATGCCTTCAATAAAACCTTCTTTTAGGTCTTTTTGGTCATCGGCAGCAAAGCTAATGTCAAACTCTTCAACTTTAGCTGCAAGCAAAGTATCTTTATCTTCTGGATCAGGCTGGAAGATGACGCCTTCTTTGCCTTCATTCCACTTAGCATGAGGCCAGCCCAGCGGAACAAAAAATGAGTAGTACTGATCTCTATACCAAGTTAAGCCATTAAACACAGGCTTGTTACGTTGTTTTT
>CAYGTA010000576.1:0-2831 GCA_964352605.1 uncultured bacterium
TAATATTGTGTTTTCTTAAAACATAAAGCGCTAAAAAGGCTGCAGGTATTAAGAAAAAGTAACTTAAGGTCATGGCTTGCTGTAAACCTATGGCTTCTTGAAGGGCGCCAAAACCAATATATAAAACACCTGCGGTTCCCCACGTTAAACCCATAAGCATGCCTGATGCAGTTGCGATTGCGTGTGGCGCTAAATCTTGCGCTGTTACAATTAACATAGGAATAGAAGCATTGGTTAGCAAACCAGCTAAAGCTACAACCAAAAAGTAGAGGACTGAGCCTGTAGGTACAAAAAAGACTAATAAGAGTAAGGGAACTGCTAGTAACATGGTGCCAACAGTTAGCAAATGCCTACCAAAACGCTGCTCGAGTGCGCCTGCTGTAAGTACGCCAATAGAAGAAGCAATACTGTAAGTCGCGAGTGAAAAGCCAATCAGGGGGGCATCAAAAGCAAAGCCTTTGGTATTTACAAGCCATAAGGGAATGGCGTTTGTAAAACTAATAAAGGCAACAGCGCGCATAATGCCTGCTAAAGAGAGCAAGCCAACAGGGCCAGCAAAAAGTTTGGCATCAAAGAGTTTTGTTCTACCCGCACCTGTAGATTGGGTTTGTTTAGGCGCTAAAAAGAACAAGGTTAAGCCTACCAGAACACCAAGGATAGCTAAATAAGGTACAAACTGTGCGCCGTAGTTTCTTATGATGGCTAATACAAGAATAGGCATGAGGGCTGCACCTAAAGGGCCACCTGAAGTAAAAAAAGCAATGCTTAAGCTTTTTCGTTTGCCTGCACTTCGTGCCATGGCTGTGGCTGCAGGGTGAAAAATAGCTGAGCCTAAACCGCCTATAATAAGTAAAACAAAGAGCATCCAAATACTAGGTACTACCGCTAGAAAGCTCATGAGTATAGAGCCTACGATTAGACCTAGCGCTGCACTACGACGTTTCCCCCAACGGTCAGCAATGGCGCCCATAAAGACCTGCATGACATTTGAAGATAAAGAAATAACTGCAACTAGCGTGGCAAGTAAAGCTTCACCAACAGAAAATCTTTCTTGAAAAATGGGTAAGAAAACAGGTAATACGTTGGTAAAGGCATCATTTGTTGCGTGAGATAAGGTGAGTAGAATCGCTAAGCTTAGACCAGTAAGGGGCGCCTTTCGGCTCAGGGTTGCCATGCAGCTTAGTGTATGACTCTGACTCGCTTCGTCTAGTAATACCAAAGCCAAGGCTCGAGTGTTATTAGCTAAAGGTGCTTAACGAATAACTCGAGCCTTGGTTTTGGGTGAAATTTGGTTTTTTAGTGGGGTAGTTTGGGTCTTAGGTAGCCGTATAGGTAGGTTCCTGTTACCGCACTTATGAGTACTACTGTAAAAACGCTTAAGCCTGTACCTATGAGTGCGGCTATGGGTCCGGGGCAGGCGCCGGTGAGTGCCCACCCTAAACCAAATAAGATGCCTCCGATGATATAGCGGGGGTAGCTTTGTGCTTTTTCTTTTAGGCTTATAGGTTCGCCGCTGTGTGTTTTTATGTTGAAGCGTCTTAAAATCCAGAGTGATAGGGCTGCTACTAGAACGGCAGAGCCTATGACGCCGTACATATGAAAGGCTTGAAAGCGAAACATTTCTTGTATGCGGTACCAGCTTAGGACTTCTGCTTTTACCAAAATGAAGCCGAAGTAAAGGCCAGCTGATAGGTATTTGAGTTGTGCTAAAGGTATGCGGATGCTTTTGCTTGCTTGTTTAGCTTGAATGCTTGCCATAGTTAGGTCCTAAAAGTTAAGAATGAGCGGAAGGAGTAGGTGCGTGCTGATGAGGCCACCTATAAAGAAGCCTAGGGTTGCTATTAAGGAGGGGAGTTGGAAGTTGGCTAGACCTAAGATGCTGTGCCCTGAGGTGCAGCCGCCAGCGTAAGCACTCCCAAATCCAATTAACAAACCGCCACCTACCATTAAAAGGAATCCTTTTAGGCTGAGTAAGCCTGTCCAGCTAAAGATGTCAGGCGCAAAGTTTCCGTTTATTGCTATACCTAAAGCTTGTAAATCTTGAGTGGTGCTGCTAGCTAGCTGTAAAGCGTTAGGATTGGCAAAAACGATAGCTGCTAAAAAGCCACCTATTACTACGCCTAAGAAAAATACTAAGTTCCAACTGCCTTCTTTACGCCAGTTGTAGTTAAAGAAAGCAATCTTGTTAGGAAGGATGGCGCAAGCGTGACGTAAGTTAGAAGAGATGCCAAAGTCTTTGTTTCCCAGCAATAGTAACAGAGGCACGGTTAAGCCAATAAGAGGACCTGCAATGTACCAAGGCCATGGTTGTTTTAAAAAGTCTATGAAACCCATAGGCATAAGTAAATAAGAAAGAAAGTAGTTTATAAGTCTTGTAAATTACATAAGTTGTAAACTACTTAAGCTCGAGTGTTTGTTTTGCCAGCTTTTTTGCATGATGATTATTTGGCCAAATAAAAAAAGATGTCCTTAAGTTAAGGACATCTTTTGTGTAGCGGATTTAATTGATTTGAGTTTTATTAAACGATTTAGTCTTCGTCGTCAAATAAGAAAATTTCATTCCAGTTAATGCTTTTGAGTTCTGCTTCTTCTTCAGCGCTAAGTTGAATGCTAGGTATGTGGTTTGGGGTATCAATTAAAAGGTCCGCAAGTTGACGGTTATCCATGACGTTGGCCTCCAATAAGGTCCTAAGAGAAAGTTTGGCTAAATGCCTAGTTACTAGCTTACAAGCTAAGCTATCACAAAATTATGACGCTTAAATTACAAGAAACTTACTCTGTGAAGCGTGCTTATATATAAGGTGTTTTGAGGTGTTTATGCTTAAACGTAT
>CAYGTA010000577.1:0-2831 GCA_964352605.1 uncultured bacterium
GCTCTGACTCACTCAGTCTTATGACACGATTAAATCAGTTTAGTATAAGCTGTTGCTGAAATGCTTTATAGAACTGTAAAAAGACTCTAAAAAAGAGCAGCGCAGCCTTAACTTAGGCCACGCTACGCTGTAGATTTTTGTTAAAACTTAGCTTAAGATTTCATCAATCTTAGCGATTTGCTCTGCACTTAATTCAATATCGGCAGCTTTAACATTATCTTCTAACTGACTTAATTTGGTTGCGCCCGTAATAACACTTGAGACACCTTTTTGCCTTAACACCCAAGCAAGCGCCAGTTGCGCTCTTGTAACACCTAAGTCGTCAGCAATACCTTTTAGGTTTTTAACTTTAGCTGCGTTTGCATCTGTCATAAGACGCTCTGCTGTATTTTCATACTGCGCAAAACGACTATCTTCAGGAACACCCGCATCGTATTTACCTGTAAGCATGCCTTGTGCTAAGGGGCTAAAGACAACCAAACCAATACCTTTGGGTTCTGTTACAGGTAAAATTTCAGTTTCAACACGTTCACGGTAAAGCATGCTGTACTGAGGCTGCTCAGTAACAGGGGCAACCAAACCACTTGCTTTAGCGTAAGCGTGCGCTTCAGCAATTTTTACAGCAGGCCATTCAGATGTACCCCAGTAATGAGCGCGACCGCTACGCACCACATCACTAAACGCCTCAACAATTTCTTCTAATGGGGTGTTAGGGTCAAAACGGTGCGCAAAGAAAATATCAACATGATCTGTCTGCATACGGTCTAAAGACAAATCAATACTTTCAAGTACATGCTTACGGCTAAGACCAGTGTCATTCACATTATCTGTCATAGGCCAAAACACCTTGGTAGATAACACCAAATGATGACGCTGAACACCAATGGCTTGATACGTTTCAGCCATAAATTTTTCAGCTTCGCCTTTAGCGTAAATATTAGAGTTATCAAAAAAGTTAACACCGTACTCTAAAGCTTTTTCAACAATGCCCTGAATGAGCTTTTTCTCTTGAATATCGCCACCATAAGTAAGCCAAGCACCTAAGCTCACTTCGCTAACCTTCATGCCAGTATTACCTAATCTACGGTATTTCATAAATTGCCTCCAAAACTGACTCTAACGCCAAAAGTATAAAAAGGTAAGTTGGCTAGCGTACGCTTCTAAGCAATAAAAGAAGGCCCCTTATAGTTTCCTGCTAAGACATCATCAGCCTTTAAACCCAACCAATCCTCTAACACTCGAGCGTAAACGCCTCTAAAGTCTTGTTGGTAAATAATGTCACCTTTGTTTAGCTTTTCAAGGTCAGGTGAGTCACCGTAAATGCCTCCTTTGATACCTGCACCAAGTGAGAACATAACGCCACCTTGACCATGATCAGTGCCACCTGAACCGTTTTCTGCGACTCGGCGACCAAATTCGCTAAAGGCAAGCACGGCAACTTTATCTTGAAGACCTTGCCCTTTTATATCTTCATAGAAGCTCACCAAACCGGTTGCTAAGATATCCATGAGATCTGCGTGCTGAGTTAATTGATCAGCATGTGTGTCAAAACCACCAAGTGAAACATAGTGAATACGTTGACCTGCTTCAATTGTTATAAGCGTGGCGACCTGTTGTAGTGCTTTTGCAAAAGTAGTATCAGGGTAGCTTGCTGCGGCTTTGTAAGTGTCTAGCTTAGTTTGAATGCGCGTTGTGTGTTCTAGCATGCCCAGAGTGCTATTTTGCACGAACTTTGCTTCGCCTTCTCGAGCTAAATGAAGCATGTCATTGTAGGCTTGTGTCAGGTAATCAGGAATGCTTACCTTAAAGTCTTCGACTTTACTTATGGAGGGCAAAATAAGGTTTTGAGTTTGTAAAGAAGGCGGCGTATTTGTGCTTATGCTGGTAGCACAAAAAGGGTCACCTAGCTGCTCAGCAATGCGACCAATCCAACCTTCTTTGCTTGCTTTGCTTGGGTCAGCAGAATGCCAAGTAGCCATAGATTCAAAGTGAGACCGAGAGGCATTTGGGTAACCTACATTCTCTATAAAAGCTAAGTTACCATCATCAAAAAGCTTAGCTAAAGGTCGTAAGTTAGGATGCATAGCAAGATCAGTACTTACCGGAATAACTGCCTTTTTAGGAATGGCTATGCTGGGCCTAGCTGCGTAATAAGCACCATTTGTAAAAGGAATAAGTGTGTTAAGGCCGTCATTTCCTCCAGAAAGCTGAATGACGAGCAATATCTTTTCACCCTCACCTAAGCTTGCAGCTCGAGCTAAGAATTTTGGCATGCCAGTGCTTAAGGAGAGGGCTAAGGTCGTTAATTTTAAAAATGCTCTACGGTTCATTATGCCTCCTTAGCTTAAGAAAGGGCGTACTCAGGTGAAACTAAAATAAGAAAAACTTGATCTTTAATCTCTAAATGGCTTAAGGGTTTATCTAAAGGGCTTTGGGTTTGCCCTAGCAAGGCCAGCTTCAGGTCTTTAGTATTTAAGCTGTCCCAAGCAATTAAGTCTGAGTTGCATAGGTTTTTGGCCACCTTGATTCTAGCAATCAAGCTGCTATCTGAAATCCAACTGCGTCCACCTGACCAACCCCCTACATTTGGAGGTGATAAAGGCAGCTGACCGAGGTACTCGAGCTGCTTTCTTAAGTCGTTATAGACTTTGGCTTCTTGAGGTTTAAAGCCTAGACCTCTTAAGGCACCAAGAAGCCAATCGCTGGGGCTTTTAATGATCTGCTGGCTGCTTGAATAAAACAAGTCTGAACTTAAGAGTTCACGCAAAACCTCTTTTAAATTACCGTGTGTGTTTTTAAAGGTTTTAGCTAGTTGAGTAATAGCTTGCTGC
>CAYGTA010000578.1:0-2829 GCA_964352605.1 uncultured bacterium
CAAGTATCTCCTATTTACAAAATAAAAAGGATGCAAAGTGCATCCTTCAAAAAGTAAATGTTCAGTAGAAGTCTAGCGTTCGTCTAGAATCTCAACACCATCAGGTAATTCACGAACATCATCAGCATCTAAACCCATATTTGTAACAAAATCATTAAAGATAAGTTCAGATAAAAGCTGACCTTCAGAACCAAAAAACAACATGCTGTAAGGTAACCAAACACCATCTAAGACTCGACCTTCAACCCGATTAATAACCACATCGGAATCAAGATTAACAAACTCGAGTGAGTAAACAGGACCTTCAGGACTTTCTTCGTAGCCTAAGACATTTAACTCCCAGCCATCAAAAAGAGATTCAATATTTAAGCTAAATTCAACTGCACCATCACTACTACCAAAAATACCACCAAGTGCATCAGGGTCAGTAGAACTAAGCAAAGTAGCTTGATTGGTTAAGTAAATATAGTTGTAAAGTGCGTCACCATCCACCAGAATAAAGTTATCAGCCAGAGCGTCAGGTTGATAAAAATCAGCTCTCAATAGCTGTAAATCTTGAATGACTTGAACATCAATCTCTAAAGGAAACTCAGTACCGTCAGCATCTATAAGCTTACCGGTTAGTAGAAAAGTTGCGTCAACCAAATTAACAGCCGTATCTTCTAAATTAGCAAGTATTTCATCTTTACTTAAATCTTGTGCCAAAGAAAAGCTCGAGCTTAGTAAAAGGAGGCATAGTAAACCAAAGTATTTTAATCGTTGCATAGTGTTAAAGAGTATCAGGTTTTTAAGTCTTATGTTTATGAGAAAATAGCCAAGATACCTTTTTATACTAAAGTGATGGAAGCATGTTGTGAAAACTTATCTAAGCAAACTTACTGCAAAAGATAGAGCTTATAGCGTTTGAATTGCACTAAGCTATAAAGGATGCTAAAAGCAGGGTTCAGCTGTCGGCTCGTTAGGATAATGGCAGCGTTGTGCATAAGTGTAGTTAAATTTTGTTTCTTTATCTTCTAAAATCAAAGACGCATGCGCTTTAGGCCAAGCATCAAAAATAACTTGCTTCATGGCGTGCATATAAGCATCATCAATACTATGACTAGGCTCGAGTATCTCGACACCATAAGCGTCTACTTTTTCAAAGATGGCTGTCAGCACGGTATCTGAAACACCCATGCCTTTAAGAGCTTCGGCACTACGAAAGTCAAGCGCTTCAGGGTTCATAAATACAGAGGGGTAAACCTGCATATTGCTACTCAAATCACTATGCGCTTGGGTGCTGGCATTAAGCCCAACATTGTCGTAGCGCTTCTGAAAGTCTTTTATACTCGAGCGATCCTCTCTGGGGTCAAACAGGTTAGCGCTAATATCTGCAGCTAGTGAACTCTGAATAGTTAAATCAGCAGCACCCTGAACCACTCGAGCGTTTTTGTAGAAGCTGTTGTTTCTAACGATTATGTCGTCCATGGTATTTATGCCAAAGCCTGCTTTGCCGTTAAAAAGCATGAGGTTTTGTTCTATACGTGCTTTGCCTATAAGGGTTTCACGGTTGTTTTGCGCGTGCAGGCCATTGCCTTCATCTAAAACCATAGCGACTTTGCCTTTAGAAAAGACATGTGAAATAACCAAAGATTGATTGCCAAATACTAAGTTTCTTTCTAAAATCAGCTTTTCATCTTCTGCACTGTTTGGGTCTGTTGTTGTTAAGTAAGAATTGGCAACACCATGCGTGCCAGCGGTTGACCACCAACCGTTATTATAGATTAGACTATCTTGCACGCTTACGTAATCTGCACCGTTAGAGCCAACCCCAGCCCCCGGAAAATCATGAATAATGCAGTTAACAATGCTTATATGCTGCGAGCGTCTGTTACTAATACCGCGACCGGTTGTTTTGCTAGCATCATCTGCCCACCATGTTGCTAAAGCATCATCAAGAGATAACGATTGCGTTGAGCCTTCAAGCTCGAGTCCTTCGATTCTCCAGTGTGCTACGTCGCTTAAAATAATGCCATCTTCATCTGTTATGAGTTTGACAAATTCGTTACCGTAAGCCCGCAAGCTTATGGGTGCTTCTTTTGTTCCTGATGTTGTTATTTTGGCAATCGCATTTGAGCTTCTAGAACCATCAAAGGTCTGTGCGTAGTGAGGGTGATAATAGTTTCCTCCGCGAACAAAAATGGTCATACCAGCTTGAACTGAGTCTACAGCATGCTGCAAGGTTTTAAAGGGCTCTGCTGCACTGCCTGAATGACTGTCATTGCCGTTCGGGGCGACATAAATGCCTGCTGGGTCTTGCTTACCTTGAGTGACCGCTAAGCTAAAAGATTGCTGCTCATTGTTTCTAAGCATCGTAATAACATAACTACCTAGCTGATGCTCTGTGGGTGTCCAACGAATAAAGCCTGAACGTTGGTTTAAGACCATACCTGTTGGCGCGTTAAGTAAGCTTGTTTCAGGCTCGAGTCTACACTCAAAAAAATCACCTGCTTGCAGGCTTTCAGGGCATAATGGCGCAGCGATGGGCTCACTTGGGTCTACAGGCGTAGGTGTTTCGGGTAAAGGCTCGCTTGGCTTAGGCTCAGCCGTTTCAGATGACGGGTTTATAGTTAAAGTTACCTGCGCTGACACCGTAACGCCTTGGGCACTCAAACTATAAGCAAACAAATCATCTAAAGGCGCATTAGCCTTATGAGCATAACGAAAAGAACCATCTTGATTAAGCTCGATGGTTCCATGCTCTGGGGTTTGACTTAAGCTAAGACTATAGTCTTTTGCTAAAGTATCATTGGCTAATACACCTTCAGTTGCAGTTATTAGTAAGATACT
>CAYGTA010000579.1:0-2821 GCA_964352605.1 uncultured bacterium
GGGATGGAGGAGAGGGGTTTGACTCATTAGCTATTGTTAAGACACATGTTTTAAAGATTCCTAATTTAGTTAGTATTTCCAATCTAATTATTGAGATTGGAGATGAGGTTGTTGAAGGGCAGTTAATAGCTAGGTATGTAGATGACGTTAGTCTTGAGCTATTAAAAGCTGAGGTAGCAGAAAGCAAGCAGCAGCTTAATGACTTAGAAGTTGAGAGGCTTAGAGCAGGGGAGATGTATGAGCTTAAAGTCAAAGCTATCAAACAAGAGATTAGAGATAGTACTGAGAGGCTTGAGAAGCTTCGTTACTTAGTTGAGCGGAATGCGGAGCCTAGGAACAGCTTAACAACAGTTCAAACAGCTTTAGAGGGAGCTGAGCGTGACTTATTGATGGAGGAGACTAGATGGACGAGTCAGGTAGTTGAGCTTGAGCAGAACATCAGAGGGCTTAAGTTAAAGATTAGCAAAGCAGAAGCTCAGTTAGAACAATCGCTTGAAGAGCAATGGGTTAGGGCAGCAGTGAATGGCATTGTTTCAGATATCAAGGTAACTGGAGTTGGGGTTAAAGGGGTGGATGTAGAAGTGGTGATACTCGAGTAGATATTTGAATATGGACTGAATTTATGTTCAATCAATTGAGTTGTCAGTCCTCCTTAGGAAAAAATTGAGCGAAAGTCAACTTAGCTCAAGATTAGATAACTTTGGACACTTTTTACAAACAGCGTAATACATTGGGCAGCCCATGCATTGACAATATTACTTCAAAGCTATATTATAGTATTGAGGTAATATTCGGTAAGATGGTGCTTAATGGCGTACACAATCAACTTCTCCCCTGAATTTAAAGACTGGTGGGATGAACAAGATAGAGATTTCAAGAAGCAAGCTGCTAAGTATTTTCGACTTCTCGAAGAACATGGCGCTAACCTGCATCGACCTTACGCAGATACCTTAGAAGGCTCGAGCTTAAAGAATCTAAAGGAACTCAGAGTTCAACATGCAGGCGATCCTTATAGACTTCTTTATGCTTTCGACCCTAAACGCGAAGCCTTACTTTTAATAGGTGGAAATAAAACAGGTAATAAGCGTTGGTATAAGAAAATGATCCCAATTGCTGAAACTATTTTTAAAGCTCACCTAGAAGCACTTGAACAGAAGGATGAATTATGACAACCGCTAGACCCATTAGTGAACTCTATGAAGAATTCACAGAAGAAGAACGTCAAGAAATAGAACAAGGTGCTCAAATCCTCCTAATGGAGTATGAGCTTATCTCAAAACTTCGTAAAGATCGTGACCTTACCCAAAAAGAACTCGCTGACATTATGGAAATACGTCAGTCAGTCATCTCTAAGATTGAACATCAAGATGACATCCTAGTCAAAACCCTCGAGCGTTATATCAAAGCCTTAGGGGGTGAACTAGAAATCAGAGCTAAGTTTCCTGATAGCGAGGTTGCTTTAACACAATTCACCCATACTGCCCCCCTAGCAGACTCTAGAGTTCACTAAATTCTGGTACAGCTACCAGTGAGAAGAAGGCTGAGGAAACCTTTCAGGCAAGCAAGTACTGAGCTAAGTCTTAGAGAAAGCCAATTACCTATTTTTTTGGAATCATCATTCTTTTGACAGCTTCACGGTCTATTTTAATAGCCTGCCCATCAGAGTCAAAAGGCTGCTTAAAATCAAAAGCTTCCTTAGAAGAACCTTCTTTACATAACTTATCATAGTGTTTATAGGCTTCTGTCCAGGAAGGCGTATGGCCATCTTCTACCCACCATGCAACATAAGTAGGCCACTCAGGCTGAACAAACCATTCTTTGCGTTTCCTTAATGCTTCACTATGAGTACTGTTGTAATAAGCAAAAGCAAAAATCGACTCAAGATCTTGCCATAACGACAGTGTTTGTGGCGTAATGTCACTATAGGCTTCATCTTGAAAGATGGGTGGGAATGACCGCCCCTCCCAAGTATGCAGCTCAGTAGTTTCATCAAAATCTGAATGGTCAATATAACCTGGGCTATTCTCAGCAGCTTTGAAATTAGCTTCTCCACGGTCTACAAAGCCCTGTATTTGCGGATCATCAGCAGCTGCTTTTAAAATACCAATCGTCATAAACGCCACGTTTGACATCAACATCTCCTTAAAATACTCTATGCTTTGAAACCCGTTCCCTCAGATAGAGCTTTTCATTCATTCCAATTCAGCCCACTAAGTATATTTTCAATTTGCCTAGCCCTTAATTATTAAATCTTTTCCTAGTAACTCAGAATCCTTAAAACTAAAACAATCCGTAGTGAATCCAGAGGAAAATCCCTTGCAGCACCTAATACGTCAGTAGTCTTAGTAACTACTAGGAATCAAATCAATAGGAGGCTGACCTTCTAAGACACGGATAATGTTTTCGCAAGCTCGTTTTAAAATGGCATGTACGCCTTGTTTTGTAGCACCTGCATTATGAGGCGTGACAAGAACTTGGGGTAAGTCAACAAAGGGATTTCCGCCATCTTTTTCGTTTTCAATATTATCGAGTCCTGCGCCTGCAATATGACCACTCTTAATCACTCGGCTTAAGGCAGCTTCATCAATAAGGCCACCTCGAGACACATTAATAATAAAAGAACCCTTTGGCATGCTTGCAAGTTCATTGTCACCAATCATGTGCAGGGTTTCATCGCTTAAGGGCGTATGTAAAGAAACAATCTGTGATTGAGAAAGCAAATCATTTAAGGGAACATACCTTAGCTTTAATTGTTCTTCTTCAGCAACATCTAAGCGATTCCGCTTGTAGTACAAAACTTCTTTTGCCTTGAATGGGATTA
>CAYGTA010000580.1:0-2805 GCA_964352605.1 uncultured bacterium
ATCAAGAAATAACCAAGCTGACACCCAAGTTTCAAACTCGAGTTGTTTGCCTGTTCTTAAATCAACTAGGCAAACTACGTTTGCTTTGTTTTTTTCTTGCGTAAAGCGTAGAAGGTAACTACCTAAGATTTTTTGCTTAGTCATCAACAAAGCTTAGGGATTACTGCGTTTCAGTTGCGTTTCAGTTAGTTTTTTGGGGTTGTGTTTACGCTATGTGCTGAGCTATGAGTTTAGTAATGAGAAGCTCGAGTGGGGTTTCTGCAAAATCTTTTGCTGCTTTACTGAAAGCTGAACCAAGCTGTTTTTCTAGCTTCGCCATGAGCTCTGTAGCTTCTTGCTTATGCTCTACTCGTGCTGCCGGGTGCTTTACAATGTGAGTTAATAAAGCTAAAGCATCTTGCGGATTGTCTTGGTGTAAGAGTAAGTTTGCATAAGAGAGGCATGCTGCTAAGACTTTGGGTAGAAGTTGTGCTTGCCAACTTAAGGTCATTGCTTTGATAAGCTGTTGTTTTGCTTTGCTGTTTTGGTTTAGAGCTAGGTAGCAGTTGCCGAGCATGGTTAAGCCCTCACAGATAAGGGTTTGATCATGAATGTTTTCTGCTAAGCTGAGGCCTTCTTGGAACGCTAAAAGGGCTTCTTGGTAAGATTTGAGGCTGTAAAGCGTGGTTGCATAAGAGAGTTTCAAAAAGGTTTCTGCGCGTTTTGCCCCTTTGCCTTTGATTAGCGCTTGACCTTCTTTTATAGCTTCTTGAGCTTCCTTTATCTGGTGCATGCTAAGTCTTAAAGAAGCCAGATTGTTTAAAGCCATAGCAGCATTACCTAGTTCATTTCTAGCAAGGTAAGCTTCTATAACGTTTTGATAATAAGTCAGCGCTTCACTTAGTTTGCCCTGTTCACGAAGTACAAGGGCAAGTCCATGCAAGATATTTATTTCTTGTCTTTGTTCACCAAGACCCTGAACGGCTGCTAGTGCTTGCTCAAGATAGACTTGAGCTTTTGCTTGGTTACCTTTTAGCCAGTTAAGACGAGCAAAAGAACTAAGTACATAAGCAAGTTCTTTAGCTGCTTTTTGTTCACTCAGCAGTGCAAAACTTTTTTCAAGATAGCTTTCAGCTAAAGCTAATTCACCCAGAGGAATAAGTCGATCTGCTTTGGCATTAAGCGTAAGTCCTAGTAAGCGATCTCGCTGAGGGCTGGGGCTTAGGTTTTGGAGTTGGGTTTGTGTTAGATCCCAAAGTTGACTAGCTTCTTCATAGCGTCCTGTCATCGAATGAAGGTATTCTAAGCTATTAAAGCTACGCTCAATCTCATCTAGAGTTTCTTGTTTTAAAAGATGCTGCCAAGAAGAACGAATGTTTTGAATATTTGTCTGAAGTTCTTCTAAATGCATGCTAGAACCATCTGAGGGTAGTTGCTTAATGTAATAAAGGCTGTAACGTTGCAGCGTGACTTCTTTTAACTGCGGAACTTGATTTAACTTAAAGGAACTGTAGCGTTTAACAAGGGGATGCATTTTAAAACGTTGAGAGGCTTGTTTTTGAATGAGCGCTTCATTGACTAAAGATAAAAAAAGACTAAAAGGAATATTACATATTTGCTCTACAGCTGCTAAATCACAGCTCTCAGCAAAGACTGAAAATTGGGCTAGCGCTTCTCGTTTTTGCTCACTTAATTTCTGCCATGTTGCGTCAAGAATGCTTTCAAGACTACGTTGCCTCTCTGGAATATCAGCACTATCTGTCTTGAGTAAATCATAGCCTTGACTTAGTTCTTTAGCGATGCGCTCAAGCGGCATAATTCTGAGCCAGCTAGCTGCAAGTTCTAAAGCGAGGGGTAAACCCTGAACGTGTCTTGCTATTAAAGCAATCTGCTTCATTTGTTTTTGATCTAAACTTAAGCGAGGTTCAATGCGCTGTGCAGCTGTTATAAAAAGCTGCACAGCTTCAAAGCTTTCACTAACACGGTCATCTTCAGGGAAGCTAAGACCCTGTACATCAAAAAGCCATTCGCTTTGCAGTTTTAAGCTTTCGCGACTCGTAACGAGAATTTTTAGATAAGTACTCGTTTTCAGTAAGTCAATAATAAGCGTTTTAGCAGCTAACACATGCTCAAAATTATCTAATACCAGCAGTAAGTTTTTATCTGCAAGATAGCTACTAAGCTGATTAAGCACAATCTGATCAGGCTCGAGTGTTAACCCAAGAGCTTGTGCTACTGAAGTTGCAACCTGATCTACATGACTTAAGTTTGCTAAAGGAACAAAGTAAACACCATCTTTAAAGCTAGTTAAGCTTTGCCAAGCAAACTCGAGTGAAAGTCTTGTTTTACCTGAACCCCCTAAACCTACAAGGCTAACTAAGCGGCAACTCGCTTGCTTAAATTGCTTTTTAAGCTTATCAAGTTCTTTACTGCGCCCAACAAAGTAGGTACTCTGATTGGGTAAATTATGCTTTGCTGATAAAGGCTTTGCCGGTAAGCTAAGCTCATTGGCTTTGATTTGTTCAATTAGAGCTTTGGTTTCTTCTAAAGGTTCAAGACCTAAGTCTTCTTTTAAAGCAGAGCTAAATTCGCTGTACTGCTGAACAGCTCGTGCATTTTGATTTGATTTAGCTAAGAAGTACAAGTAAGTTTGTAAATGCGCCTCATCAAACTGATCTAAGCCCCATAGCTTTTCTGCAAGCAACGCTGCTGCCTCAAATTCAGTTTGCGTGCTAAAGCTTTCAATTTGTTGTGACAAAGCTAACCTATACGCCTGCTCGAGTTGTTCATGTTCAAGCTCAAGCCAAGTGTTATAGGTAGGAAAGT
>CAYGTA010000581.1:0-2799 GCA_964352605.1 uncultured bacterium
TTTATAATTCAGCTTAGTATTAAAAACTGCTTTAGAACTGAATTTGGGCCGAATTGAGGTTTGAGCAACACTCTAATTCGACCCAATAAAACTTTGTATACAAAATTAGCTAAAAAGAGTATCCAGATTAGAAGGCTTGTTGATAGCGTAACCCTGCAAGTAATCAACTTTTAATTGCTGTAAAAGCTCAATATCTGCTTGGGTTTCAACAAACTCAGCTACGGTTTGTAATTTCATGGCATGCCCAATGTCATTAATGGCAGAAACCATGACTTGATCTGAGTAATCAACACAAATATCTCTAACCAAACTACCATCAATCTTTAAGTAATCAATCGGAAAGCGTTTAAGGTAAGAAAAAGAAGATAAGCCACTTCCAAAATCATCTAACGCTAAACGGCAACCCAAAGCCTTTAAACCCTCTATCAGTTTAAGAGCAGCGGTTAAATTACTAATCACAGCTGTTTCAGTAATCTCAAAACAAATACGATTAGGAGTTAGCAAAGAACTAGCAAAACTTTCCTGAATATAACTAAGCATAGTTTCATCACTCAGGCTGTTACCAGATAGATTTATGGAAATAATACCTTTTTCAAACGTTGCAAAGGCCTTCCCATAAGTATGTAATACAGTCTTAATGACCCACTTATCAAGCTCTGACATAAAGCCATAACGCTCAGCTGAAGGAATAAACGCAGCAGGAGAAACAATTTTTCCATCCGTATCTTGTAGTCTGAGTAGTACTTCATAAACAGTGTCTAACTGAGCTTCACTGTCACTTGGCTCAATAGCCTGATAAAACAAACAAAAACGGTCTTCTTCAAGAGCTAAACGAATATCATTAACTTTTAAAAGCTCACTATGGCGATCATTAGCTTCACTATTTTCCTCATGATAAATATGCAGTCGATTGCGCCCCGCATCTTTAGCAGAATAACAAGCAACATCAGCCATTGACATGAGCTGCTCTGGCGTATGCTCATTGTGCTTAATATCTACCAGCCCAACACTCGCGCTAACCTTAAATACCTGCTCACCCCAAAAGAAGTTGAAATTTTGTAAATCAGCAAGCGTTTTCTGTAAAATATCTTTACCTTTATTTAAAGGGCAACCAAGTAGTATTAACCCAAACTCATCTCCACCCAGTCTCGCAAGAAGGTCAGCAGAACGAATATTAGTCTTTATAACTTCCCCAACTTGCTTAATGAGCTCATCGCCAGCAGCATGCCCAGCGGTATCATTAACAATCTTAAACTGATCAAGATCAAGATAAGCCAAAACAGCCTCTTGACCCATACTAGCTTTACACAAATACTCGAGCTCTTGGGTAAATTTACGACGGTTCAGAAAGCCAGTAAGTTCATCATACTGTTCTTGCTGCTCGAGTTTGTTTGCTAGTAGTTTAGACTCAGTGACGTCTCGACCGGTTCCTAAAACACCAATGACGGTGTTGCTTGTATCTAAAATGCTTTGATAGCTAATATCTAAATGAATTAGGCCTCTTTGAGGATGCTCTAGCCACTGTTGACGATTTACTGTGTTGCCTGCTAAAGCTTCATCAACAAAGGGTTTTACCTGCTTAAAGTAGTCTTCACCAGCTACTTGAAGCATGCTTTGCCCGATAACATGCTTGCGATTAAAGTCTCTAAACCCTAACCAAAGATCACTCACTTCACGAAATCTATACGCTGCATCAACAAGATATACCGAGTCTGAGGATGAACGAATAATACTCCGAAACATCTCAAAATCATTACAAAGCTCGAGTTGCTTTTCTACTTTTTGTAGGTAGAGCGTGGTGCTGGTGTTTTCTGGATTTCTTTCAGAGCTTATAACTAAGGGTATGTCTTGACCATTTTTATGCCTAAAGCTAATGGTTTGGTTTCTGACGGGTTCTGTAAAGAGCTGGTTCAGGTCTTCTGAATCACTCAATAAGACTTGTATATGAGTTTTTTTGAGTTTACTTAGTGGGTAGCCAAGGTCATCTGCAAAACGTTGATTGCTGTCTTGTATTTCTCCTGTATTAGAGAGGAGTGCGACAGCAATAACGTTAGATTCAAATAAAGAATCTACGCTAGGCTTGCTTGCTTCGATTAACATTAGTAACTGCCTTTAGGTAGATAACAGTTATGCATATCTAAGCTTAGGCAAGGGGGAGTAGGACCGCGCATACTGTATTTTAGACTTCTATTTATTACAAAACTATTAAGGGCCTAGTTAAGCCGATAGATAAATCTTGGCAGGGTGTTGATTCGGAAGGCAGGTTTAAACCAATTGCCCTGCTTTAAAAAAGGCTTAGGCCTATGGCCTTTTGCATTTAAAACGCTTAACTAGGTTTAAATGCCGAACTAGCTGAGTAAAAACCCAAGGGCTAAGTCGATGCTGTGTTTAACCTGAAAACTGCTATGTTATCTGCAAAATTCACTAAGATGAATGTTGACACTAGTTCCTAGTTTGCCACTATATGAATTGACCACTTAAAATGAATTGACCACTCAAATTATACCAAGTCCGCGTTTAGTTCTTTAAGGAACTAAACGGAAATGGTATTACTTATACTAAACTGATTTAATCGTGTCATAAGACTGAGTGAGTCAGAGCGTAGTCCCCAAAGCTGTCTCGACTACGTCGGCAAGGTCGGAATTATAAAGCAGTGCGACATTTATTAGCATTTCCACGAATGGTTGCACCATCAGACCATTCGTGCGACCCGGGGGAGTAAAAACAAAGCAACTTAGCCAAGCGTGCAATGTTTCATGGAACTGCAATATAATTCAGCTTATACCAAGTCCGAAAAGG
>CAYGTA010000582.1:0-2793 GCA_964352605.1 uncultured bacterium
TTAAGAAGCTTTCAAGTTGTTGTTTTTGTTTTGCGTGAATTGTCATATAGCTTAGACACTGCAAAGCATGTAATTGAGATTCCCAGTGTTCAAGGCTGAGGCTTAGCTTGAAAAGTTGCTCTTCTTCTTGCGGGTTTAATACTTGCCCTGTTTCTAAATATTTTTTTAGCAGCCATGTTGTGCCTTTTTGTAAGTCTTTTTGTTTTGTTAGTTCAATCAGAGTTTTTGTAAAACCTGCGCTTTTACTGTGCTGCTTAAAAACCTCTGTAATGTGCCAAAGTGATTTTGCATCCCATGCTCTTATATCTCCTTCTAAACTCATTAGCTATCTAATACCATGAGGTAATAACCGCCTTCTTCATCTTCGCCTTCTTCTGCTATCTGCCAGTTTTGTGCTAGGTAAAACTGTAGGGCGTTCTGGTTTTGCTTTAGGCATTTCAGCACAGCAGGGTGACCCATTATATCAAGTGCATACTTTAGTAATTGATTGCCTATGCCTTTACGCAAGTAATCAGGATGCACGTATAAATGGTGTACAAATCGCTTTGGTAACCAAAGTGAAACAAAGCCGACTAAATCATTATTTTTTACAGCAACAAAAATAGTTTCTTTTTCTGTGTGCAAATCAAAATCTGCAATTTGAAATGAAGCTGCATCTAGCCAAGTAAACGTGTGAGTACGAGCCCGTAAGTACAAGTCTCTTAAGGCGACTAAATCTGTAGACTGTACAGGTCGAATGGTTACCGTCATAGGTTAAGCATCATCTAAAGCAAAGGTGAAGTAGACAGGGCGTTCTGGTTCTTCTTTACCGCCAACGCTCGAGTATAGCTTTTTGGCTGCTGTGTTTGTTTCGTCAGTTAGTACCCACGCTTCTTTGCAATCAAGTGTTCGGGCATGCTCGAGTAGGGCGTTCATGAGTTGCTTGCCTATGCCTTGTGCTTGGTAACTTGGTGAGACGCCTACTTCATTTATCCAGAGTTCGGGGGCTTTGTCAGGGTGAACGTAGTGCACTGCGCTTGCCATGCCTACTACCATGTCATCATCTAGGGCAACTATTAGGTGGTGTCTTTCATCTGCTAGAAATTCGGCTGTGAATTTGGGGTTAAGGGCTTCATCAAATACATCTTCAGCTAGCTTGCTTAAGTCTGCTTGTGAATTTTTATCTAGGCGTTTAATTTGAATGCTCATGCTTTAGTTTTTAAGCCACTTGATTTGCAGCGAGTTTAGCCATCATGGCTAGGGCTTGCTGTTCACTCGGTACGCTCAGTAAATTATTGTTAATAAAAGAATCTGCTTCAGCATAACCTGACTGCCTTATGCGCTCAGCTGCAGCTTCAAGATTATAGCTAGTCGCTTTAAACTCAATAGCTTCATCAAGCAAAAGCCAGAACGCACCTTGTTTTGCAAAAGGCATACCGACACTACCCGCATTAAGCACTCGAGTGTTTGCTATTTTGCGTTCAAACTGCATGTGGGTATGACCGCATATAACAGTGCTGATTTTTAAGTCAGAAAAGAGTGGGGTCAGCTCTTCTTCGGGGGTATCGCATGTAAAAATAAAAGTATCACTATGGGGGGTTGCGTGGCAAAACAAAACATCACCTAAACCGTTTACATTTAGCGTTACATTTAGCTGCCATGAGGCTATAAAGTCTGCTTGTTCTGCACTTAATTGTTTGGCTATGCTTTCGGCTGCTTTGTTAGCATTTTCTGTTAGGCCGTTACTTTTGCCTGTTTTTAAGTAAGACACGATGTCTGACTCGCCGTTCCCATGAATAAAGTAGGCATTGTTAAGCTCTTGAATACGATCTAAGGTTTCTAGCGGCATGGGGCCAGATAGGGCGTCACCCCCAATCACTATGGCATCAACCTGAGCAGCCTGAACCTCTGCTAAGACAGCTTCCAAAGCAGGTAGGTTTCCGTGAATGTCGTAAAGGGCAGCAATTTTCATGTTTTACGCTAGCATAAAAGCGTATAAGCGTTCAGAGCTAAACTAATAGCTCTATACTCAGAGGCATTATGAAAACAGTCTTTTTCTCAACCCTTTTTTTCGTTAGCTTTTTCAGTTTCTCCATCAGCCAAAGTCAAGAAACCACGCTTAGCTTTTTCAGTCCTGAAGCTGCTATTAGGCATTACTTTATAGGCATTACAAACAATGATTTTGATTCACTTATGCAAGCTTCAGCGATTCAAGAAATGAGTCAGGGTTTTAATTTAGATGTTTCAGCAGAGCGTTTAGGCGACATGATTTTTCCTAATACTTCTCTTGCGCCTAGTAGTTACCCTTTTTATGTAGAGGTAAACAAAGCGCAGCTAAGTGCTGAACTCATGACTCGAGTGAAAACCTTTTCTTTTTCTTTGCTGTCGGGTTTACCTGTAACTGCTTCACCCATCCCTCTAGATGCAGAAGCTAGTGGTAATTTTATTGAGGCAGTAAATCCTGAAAGGCTTAGCTCTATTGTCATTCAAAAAATCAGTCATCCTGCTGAGGCTTTACTCAGTAACGAAAGATACCTTGAAACCATAAAAGCTAATGCAAGTATTTACAGCGCGGATGAACTCACGGAACGTGTTGTTTTGTTTAGCTTTGAAGACAAAACGTACTACCTTGGTTTTACTCTTTTGCGCTTTGGTACAGGTTGGAAAATAAGTGCTCAAATCTCGCCTTTAGCTAATACCGATAGCCTTGGAACTGCGCAAGAACTAAGCCCTGAAGACTTTGAGGCTTTAATTAATAGTAACTAGGCAAATGAGGTACAGTCTATCTAATACTAAGCTGAATTATAAATGTCG
>CAYGTA010000583.1:0-2792 GCA_964352605.1 uncultured bacterium
TCAAGATTTAAATTCGTTACTATAGTTTGATTTTGCATGCTTGCTAAAACCGCTAGGAGGGTGTCTTTATCATTACAGACAAGAAGTTCTGTGCTAACCGTGTCACCTTCATTAAAATTTTTCAGAGTTTCAGTAAAATCCATAGTTCCTATAACTGCTACCGACTCTTGTGCATTTACTAAGAAAACCAAGTTCACTAAACCTACCAATAAAAACAACAAAGAAACCCTTTTGAACATAGGACTGCCTCCTAAAAAATATTTTTATTTAAACTTAGCATACGGGTATTTTGGCTGTAAAAAATAAGCGTTTTGTGACAGCACAACTCAATAAGCAGTGTACCTGACCTTTTAACTACAAATAAGCTTTACTCTCAACTGTGTCCACCCTCTTTTTGGTTAGAGATAATGAAGGGATTACAGATATTTTAAGCTACCAACTCGAGCGTAAAGGCTTTTTACTAATGTTGGTAAATAGCTTAGAAAAGGCAAAACGCCTTACTTTGTGTGCTGACGTTATCATTCTTGATAGGCTTCTGCCTGATGGCGAAGGTGATAGTGAAGAACAAATTCCTTTTCCTAAAGTACTCTTACCTGTTGAGGTACGTTTTGGTTCTGAAGGCATTACAAAAATTGGCAATACCCTCAGGATTGCTATACAACGCTCTTGGGAAGATGACCCTGATAATACTGTTAAGCTTGTTTCTTATGATTTAGAAACGGGTGAATCGGGCGCAGTACGTTACCCAACCGAAGCAGTAGATACAGGCTGGGTGGGTCTTTCTGAAATTGGTGCAGCTGCGTACATCAAAAAACTTTATCGTGTTGCCCTAGAAGACCTTACAGCAAAACCCTTAGGTAAAGTTGAAGGCTTTGCCATTGATACGACAGGTACGGCTTATGTTGTTACTGATAACGATGGTGTTGACGACAGTAACGGTGAAACCCTATAAAATTTCTCTGACTTTTACATTGAAAAGGCCTTGATACACAAATTCGGATGGTATGGATCTACCATCCGAATCATGATTCACTTACTACAAAAGCTTACCCGTAAATCTTGCTTATCATTCAAATAACCACTAATCAATCAGAAGCTCATTGCGAGTGATTAGGTTTAGTCCTAAGCTTATTTTCTACCCCCCACTAACGTCCAGTAATTCGTCCATTGACTTGCTGGATTTTGACCAAACCCAATACCTATTTCATCTATAGTGGCATTCATCATGAATTGACAGTGACCAGCAGTGCTACCACGCCAACTATCAAATGCGCCTTGAGGCGTTGAGCTACCAGCCGCAATGTTCTCACCAACCGAGGTACCTGTATACCCTGCAGCTGTATTGCGTGTAGAAAATGTACTGCCATTTTGTCCTGTATGATCAAAGTAATTATTATCAGCCATGTCTTGACTATGTCTTTGTGCACTTATGTTTAAATTAGCATTTAACGTCACGGGTGCTACAGCTGGCATAGCTTGACCTGCACAGGTCTGAGGCTGAGATCTAAAGGCATTAATGAGTAACAAGAATGCCTCTTGGTAACTAAGCTCTAAGGAAATGGTTGCACTTGCTGATAGAGGACCTGCAGTAGCGGTAAGGGTTGATGTACCGGCTGCTCCTGTAGCAGGTGGTGTAAAGCTAGTTGTTGCACCTGTTGTGCTAGAAATACTTCCTGGACCTGTGAGTGTCCAATTAATTGGGTCAACAGAGTTACTCAGATTGGCTGTAAACAGTAAAGCGGCTCCGCCAATAGTAGCTGTAGTTGTGGTGGGTGTTAGCGTTAGACGAGGTACGGCTACATTGATAGTAATAGTTGACGTTAGTGTTAAAGCGCCTGCTGTTGCGGTTAAGGTAGCTGTTGTCGCTCCACCTGTTGTAGGGGGTGTGTAATTTGTGGTTACTCCTGTAGTTGTGGAGATCGTTCCTGCTCCAGTTAAGTTCCAATTGATAGTTTCGGTTGAACCTGCAAGGGTAGCTGTAAAAGGAATAGCAGCGCCACCAATTTCAACGCTTGCTGTATTAGGTGTCATTTTGAAATCTACTGTTGTAATGGTAGCTGAGGCCGTCTGACCACCTGTAACGGCAGAAGCCGTAATTACTGTGGTACCTACACCACCAGGTTTAAAGGTAAACGTATCACCAGCCCATGCAAAAGAACCAGGGCCTGTCATAGACCAAGTAATCTGGTTACTTGAGGCTTTTATGAGGATGTCAGGTCCATTCACGACAGATGTTGCTGTTGTTGGTGTAACTGTTAAACCTGGGGCGGCCGCAGCGTTAATTGTTATGGTTGCGTTTGCCGTCAAGGCTCCTGCAGTAGCTGTTAAGGTTGCCGTTCCTGCAGGACCTGTTGTTGGCGCAGTGTAACTGGTGGTTACA
The DNA here is from genome assembly GCA_964352605.1 of uncultured bacterium. GTDB lineage: Bacteria > Deinococcota > Deinococci > Deinococcales > Trueperaceae > JAHEBB01. Next base: position 2,381 of record CAYGTA010000583.1, read on the forward strand.
CCTGTTGTAGTTGAAAGTGTACCTGCACCGGTTAAAGCCCATGTGATTGCCTCTGCTGAATTTGTAAGCGTAGCGCTAAAGGGTATTGCAATTGCATCACCAACTGTAGTTGAAGCTGTTGTGGGTGTAAGTGTGAGCGTTGGTGCTGGTGTTGCAGCATTGATTGTTATGGCTACCGCTGCTGTTAACGCACCTGCCGTTGCAGTTAAGGTTGCTGTACTTGCTCCGCCTTCAGTTGGTGGCGTGTAAGTCGTTGTTGCTCCTGTTGTTGCAGAAAGTGTACCTGCTCCTGTTAAAACCCAATTAATTGTGTCTGTTGCATTGGCTAACGTTGCATTAATCGTAACCGCTGCACCCCCAACCGTAACGGTTGCAGTTGTTGGGTTAAGACTAAGTGTAGGTTGAACTGTAG
>CAYGTA010000584.1:0-2792 GCA_964352605.1 uncultured bacterium
ACTTAGTTCATCCGTTTTTACTCACCTAGTTCGGCATTTAAAACACTGCAAACGTTTTAAATGCAAAAGGCTATAATCGCAAAAGGCTATAGCATTGACACAGTCTTTTTTCCCGCTAAGTACACAACTTAAAATAAAAATCCTTACGACAAGCTGACAGGGTCTTTAGAAGAATCTCGTAGACCTAGCTTAGATTGATACGCTCCTATTTTGAGGCAAACCTCGGGAACCTATGTCATTGTGATTCAAAGCTTAAGCATGGCCATTACAGACAGTTTCGCTTCTGCAAAATCTGCTTTATCTTTCAGCATAAGCTGTGCCTGACTCGCCACTTCATACTTCTCTTTTTCAGCAAGCTTTTCATACAAATCAATTAACTTAAGCAATTTCATTTCCGCACTCAAAGCATTATCCTCATTAAGCGCTTCTAACAAACGTAACTTCAAAGCAGCCTCATAATCCTGTTGAAAAAAACTAAGCTTATCTGTATCGCCACTCTGTTCAAGCAACTCGAGTGCGACTTCAAATGCATCTGGGTCTTCGTTTAGGCTTGCTAGATTTGCGGTTGCCATGCCTTGAATGTAGTATTCGCCTGCTTTGGCTGCGTTACTGATGGCTTCTTGGTAGTTTGTTTTGGCTTGTTTGGCATCGTTAAGCTGATGATAGGCACTACCTAAATTAAGATAAATGCGTGCCAGTGCATCTAGCGCGCCCGATGCCTGCGCAAAAGGTAGCGCTTGAAGGTTGTAAGTTTTGGCTTGTTCCCAGTCTTTTCTTCGCTCCCAGAGCATGCCGATATTCAACAAAATAAGAGCTTTGAGAGCGTCATTATCCCCGCTGGCTTCTTGCGCTTCTAGCGCTTCAAAGTAAGCTTGCTCAGCATCTTTTCGTAAAGCGTCTATAGTTTTTTGGTCTTTCTTTTCTTCTTCTGCAGCTTGCGACATGCGGTCTAAAACAATAGCGTGGTTATTAAGACTGCCTACCCAGCGTTGCTGCTCATTGGCAGCCTGAAAGAAACTGGCAGCCTTTTTAAAGCGTGATGCTGCTTCTAAAAACGCTTCTTGTGAAAAGCCAATGTAGCCCAATGTGTTACTGGCAACGCCTTTAGCCCATAACCAATCCAAGTCACTTTTTAGGGCTTTGTCAGCCCAGTCTTTTGCGTCTTTACTCTTGCCTGTTCGCCATAACAACACGGAAAGCAAAGCTTCACTGTTAGGGCTGTACTCGTCTTTATCTAAGTACTTAAGTAACTTAAGGGCTTCTTTAAACTGACCCATTCTTTCTAACGCATAGGCTTCTGTAAAAAACGCCTCGGCATCTGCGTCTGCATCTAAATGTTCAGCTACAACTCGAGCTTCTGAAAGTACAGTTACGGCTGCCTGAAAATCAAGCTGAGTCATGTATTTTTGGGCTTCTATTAGGTAGGCTTTTCTGGCTCTTAGTAGGTCACCCATGCCACCAAAGCCTTGCGTTAAGCTGTACATTCGTTTGTACAGCCCGTAGGCTTTTTCGCTTTTTGTGTTTCTGGCTAGTGCCAGAATAAGGGGTTGTTGATCGGTCGGGTAATCTGCTAGCCAAGCTTCTGCTTGGTCTTGCGCTAGTACATTACTGTCATGATCTATCATTTCGCCTTGAATGAGTTCTTCATTTGCTTCACTTAGTTCACCCAAAGTTAAATTCAGAGCGTTTCTTACAATACTTAAGTTTGGTTTATCTTGCAGGGCTAAACACAAGAAAATCTTGCGAGCATTTTCACTTAACTCAGTTAATCTAGCTACATAGGCTTTTGAATTAACAAGGGGAGCTAAGCCTGCTTCAGCGCGTATATTCATGGCTAAGTCTTGAATAGCTTCAATAGGAGCAATACCAAGTTCATCATCTAGCTGAGCACAAAATTTTTCATAGGCAGCCAAGGCATCTGTACGGCTCGAGTTTGCCTGTAAGCTGTGCATTAAGCCAATAATAGCGTCATCATTGAGTGCATCGGAATCAAGTACTTTTTGGTAACTTTCAGCAGCGGCGGTGTAGTTTTGTTTTTCTTCATAAGAGGCAGCTAAACCCAAGCAAGCTTGCCGCCATGCTTTGGCATGAGCTTCGCGTTCTTGCGCTAGCCAGGTTTCAAAGCCAGGCGCATCTTTTACACTTAAGCCTTGTAAAAACTCACCTGAGTACAAACTTACGGCTTTCTCAAAGTCTTTCTTTTCGAGCGCTTCTTGAAAAGCCTTAAGGTCAGTATCTACCAGCCATCTAAGACGTTTTTGTTCAAGTTCTAAATTTGCCCACTCGAGTTTTTTTGCTCTGAATATGAGTTTGCGGGTGTTTCCTACAGCGTTGGCTTCACTTATGTCAGGGAAGTATAAAAAGGCGAGTTCACTGCGACCTACCCAGTCCCCTTTGGCTGCTAAGAAGTAAAGCAAGGATAGGGGTTTGTTGAGTTTTAGCTGCGTGGTTTCACCGTTTTGGTGTAGCCGTGCTAGGCCAAAAAGAGATAAGGACAGAGCCATGACTAACTAGCATTATAAGCTGCTTGGTTTCTTTTTGGGTTTCAGATGCACTAAAAAAGAAGCAAAGCCAAGTTGGCTTTGCTTCTTTGAAGGATGGGTTATAATACTAAGCTGAATTATAAATGTCGTAAGACTTTATGATTCCGACCTAGGGGAGTACGCTCTGACTCACTCAGTTTTATGACACGATCTAATCAGTTTAGTATAAGGAGTTTAGGGGCAAATGCTTGCGTCAAACCAAATCATGCGGTTCAAGTTTGGGTTGTTTAGTGCAGCATCTGTTAAGCA
>CAYGTA010000585.1:0-2790 GCA_964352605.1 uncultured bacterium
TTGATGCTGGGTATTTGCTACAAAGGAATTGCAATTCCTCTAGCATGGAAACTGCTTGATAAGCGAGGTAACAGTAGTACAAGAGAGCGACTTAGTCTACTTGATGAGGTTTTAGCTTATCTGCCTGCTTCAAATATTGAAGCCATCGTGGCTGACAGGGAGTTTATTGGTAATGCTTGGTTTAAAGGCTTAAAGCAGCGAAAACTTTGTTTTGTAATGCGTTTAAGGAATGACACAATCATCGGTTCTAAAGCCAAAAACATAGCTGCTTCTAAGCGTTATGCACATTTAGCTAAAACTGAAACTTATGTTTCTCCTAAACGTGTTTGGATTTATGGCTTAAGGCTTAACCTCGCTGTCACGAAATCTCAAGAAGGTGAGCTTCTCGTCTTAGCTTGCAATCAAAAGCCTGAGTTTGCTTTTATTCGCTATGCGCAACGTTGGAATATTGAATGTCTTTTCTCAGCCCTCAAAAAAAGAGGCTTTAACTTTGAAGATACTCGCTTAACTCAAGCTGCTAGACTTAATAACTTAATCGTTTTGCTTTCAATTGCCTTTACTTGGGCACATCTTATGGGTGAATGGGTTTACAAGAAAAGACCGCTTAAACTCAAAAAACATGGCTACTTACCCATCAGTCTTTTCAAAAGAGGTCTCAATTATCTCCGTACTGCTATCCTTGCTCCAGAAAATAAGCCCGCTAGGATTTCTCTTAATACCTGTATTCAACTTTTGTCCCCGTAGGAAGATAAGGAAGTAAAAAACCTAAATTTAAGTTGTGGCTTTTGTTAGCTGTTTTCTTCTGAAGCAAATGTCTATGGGCTTAAAGTGAAAAAGAATGCTAATTTTTGAGTTCTTTGAGAATGCTAGTGGCAGACTGGTCAACCCATTCTCTTTGGTTCACATATTCAAAGTAATACCAAACTGCTTAGAAAGTGTCATAATAGGAAGATGCGTTTGGAGTATAAGAAACTGATTAACGAAAGTGAAGCAGAACTACTAAAACTCGAGAAGCATCATCGCTATAGTCATCTGATGCAACGGGTGAAAATGTTGCGACTCTTGAAAACAGGTGAGTGTCAGAGTCTCAGTCAAGTAGCAAAGGTAGTGGATTACAGCCTCCGACAGTGTCAACGCTGGTTCGACAGTTATCGCTCAGGTGGTCTAAATTCGTTACTGGACAATCGGATAGCTGAACGTGGACAACGTGAGTGGGTTAATGATAAAGCTTGGCAAGCTTTGAATGCAGCCTTAGAAAAAGGTGACATCGCAACGTACAAGCAAGCCCAAAGCCTACTGGCAGAGCAGGGGATTCACTATAAAGATGAGACAGGCGTCTTGCGTTTGTTTCGACGTCACCAGATTAAACTCAAAACAGGACGACTTGTCCACGAGAAGGCTGACAAGGAAGCTCAGGAGAGCTTTAAAAAAACTTTGCTGAACGCCTGAAGGCACGATTAAGCGAAACCTTAAAAGCTGAGCACAAACCAAGTAGGCGAATTCGTGTGTTCTCTATGGATGAAGCACGCTTTGGACTTATAAATTGGCATAAGCGTCGTTATTGTCCTAAAGGCATTAGACCCTCTTGGATTGTACGTCGTGACTATAAATGGATGTGGCTTTATGCTGCTATCGAAGCTACGACAGGTGAAAGCTTTTGTCTTTATCTGCCTCACTTAGATGGTGTCTGCTATGAACTATTTCTACAGCAGCTAAGTCAATGCTATCCAGATGACATCATTATTCTTGTTAGGGATAATGCTCCTGCTCATATCAAGCATGATATCGACGTACCCCAGTCCAGCCTTCCTTTAGCACTACCCCCTTACAGTCCTGAGCTCAACCCTGTTGAAAGATGGTTTTTAGAATTCAGACGTGCCCTTGCTAATCGCTCATTCGATAGCATCACTGACTTACAAGAAGCAATCACAGCTATCCTCAAGTCTTACTGGCAAGACCCTGCTGCTCTCAAGCAGCTTGCTAACTTTCCTTGGTGGCATAACGCTGTGACCCAACTATGACATTAACTAGGCAGGTTGGTATAAGGCTCGATTCTCTTGAACTGAACAGTGCGCACTTAGTGAAAATAGACTCAATGAGCTGATGAGAGCTTTTTTAAGAGATTTCATGCCCCAATTTGAGTCAAGATTCTAGCTAGAAATTTGGCACATGTCAATTCAAAGCTTAATACCAACCCCATAGAGAAAACCACATGTGCTTATAAGCGTTTTCCTCGATTTGTTACGGAATACCCCAGGGGAGGGCGACTAATTCGTTTGCCCTCTGCTTTTGCTCTTGCCATTCCTGCTTTGACATTCTCACTAATCATGTCACTTTCCAATTGGGCAAAGCCTGCAATGACTGTGAAGAAGAATTTTCCGTAACTGGTCGTGGTATCTATTTGTTCTTGATATGAGACAAAATCGATTCCTAGGGCTTCAAAATCTTTCAGAGCATTCAAAAGGTCTTGGGTACTTCGGGCAAAACGGTTATAGCGGAAAACAAGGAGCACATCAAAGTGGCGTTTATGCGCATCAGACAGTAAACGTTTAAAATCAGGTCGTTTTTCTTTTTTCTCTTGTCGGCCACTTTCCTCATCCAGATAGATATCTGCAATATCCCAATCTCTGCGCTGAGCGTATTCTTTCAGTGGCATTAATTGCGTTTCGGGATTTTGATCCTTATCGGTAGTGGAAACTCTGGCATAGATGGCAACACGTTTTTTCATAGGCTGACTCACAAGTGATTATAAAGGGCTTCCTTTGTGGTCACTTTAGAAATTTTACTAGG
>CAYGTA010000586.1:0-2790 GCA_964352605.1 uncultured bacterium
CCATTGTGGGTGGGGGTATTTTGGCTTTGGCTGGCGTGGCATTTGCAACTGCAGGCCCTAGCGCCATTATTGCTTTTGCAATAAACGGTGTCATTGCCTTATTAACTGCATTTAGTTTCGCTGAGCTATCTGCTTCTTTTCCGCAGTCTGGAGGCACCTATACTTTTTCTAAACGCGTGCTAAATGTGCATACTGCCTTCATGATTGGCTGGATAGTCTGGTTTGCCTCCATTGTCGCAGGAGTACTCTACGCACTGGGCTTTGCTGTTTACGCTGTCATTGTTCTAGATGTGATTAGCTCTTCGGTTTTTGGTGTAACGCCTGACTGGCTAGTGGGTGGTTTGGCTCAGCGCACCTTGGCTATTGTGTCAGCACTGGTTTATACCTTTACCCTTATGCGACCTAGTGGCGGCGGTGGAGATTTTGCTACGTACGGAAAAGTAGTAGTGTTTGGCGTGGTTATTGCCGTTGGTCTTTTTACGCTGGTGGGTGCGCCAACTACAACTATTCAAGCCGGACTTCGTCCTTTTATGCCAGCAGGGGTTATAGGCATTATTCAGGCGATGGGCTTTACCTTTATAGCACTGCAAGGCTTTGACTTAATAGCTGCAGTGGCAGGCGAAATAAAAGAACCCAGTAAAGTTATTCCCCGAGCCATGGTTTTATCTTTAGTCATTGCCCTTGTTATTTATATTCCCCTTTTGTTTGTAGTAACAACGGTGGGCTTAGCAGATGGCCAAGATATTGTCACCTTAAGCCAAGCTCAACCAGAAGCTGTCATAGCTATTGCAGCACAACAGTTTATGGGTGGAATAGGCTACTGGCTGATTATTGTGGCCGCCGTTTTAGCCATGCTTTCTGCGCTGCAAGCAAATGTATTTGCGGCTTCACGTATTGCCTTTGCAATGGCTAAAGACCGCACCCTACCCAAAAGGGTTGCAAATTTAAATACAGCAGGTATACCTGATATTGGCTTATGGCTAAGCAGCATTACGCTCATTGCCTTAGTAGTAATCATTCCAGATGTTGCAGCAGCCGGCGCAGCAGCAAGTCTTATCTTCTTAATTAGCTTTGCCTTAGTGCATCTAATAAGCATACTAGCAAGACTCCGCGCGGGTAGCACCGCACTACCTTTTCGCTTGCCCTTATTTCCCCTAATACCCACCGTCGGCGGATTAGCTTGCTTAGCACTCGCTATCTTTCAAGGCATTGTGGTGCCCTCAGCAGGCATTATCACAATTATCTGGCTAGTGCTAGGCTTAACCATCTACGGAACCCTCTTTGCAAGAAAAGCAACCGTTGCAGATGCTGCCGCTGAAGCGCTAGACCCAAGCCTACTGCAATACAGAGGCCGCAGCCCACTGGTTCTTTTGCCCATAGCTAACCCCAATAATGCAGCAGCCCTTGTGGATGTAGCACACGCCATGAGCCCCGACAAAATAGGCCGAGTGCTGCTACTATCCGTCGTTAAACCCCCAACTGATGACAGTCTAAGCTCATCCTTAGCAAACACCCAAGAAGTCTTAGGAGATTCACTAGCGGCCTCCTTCAAAGTTGGACTCAACCCAGAAGCCCTCACCACCATAGCTACAAACCCATGGCAAGAAATGGCTCGAGTATCCAAATCACATAGGTGTGAAAGCATCCTTTTGGGTTTTAGTAACCTAACTGAGAAACTAGCTAAAAGTGAACTAGCAGGTTTACTTGCAGATATTGATATTGATGTGGCAGTATTGCGAGCACCCAATGGTTGGTCACTTGATACGGTAAATAAGATACTGGTACCTGTAGCAGGTGGCTCTAAACATGATGCCTTAAGGGCACGTTTACTAGCCAGCCTACAAAGAGTTAAAACAAGAGATATAGAATTTTTTAGAGTCTTGCCTAGCGATACGACAGAAGCGTCTTTTGGTAGGGCGCAAAGGGCTTTAGAGCGATTTTCTCAAGAGGAAGTCTGGGCAGATGTAAGCTCATCTTTGGTTTTAAGTGACAAGCCTATAGAAGGTATTTTAGAGAAAGCTAAAGAGGCTGATTTACTGATTTTGGGTTCAGAACGTAAAGGACGCTCTCGTATGGGCTTAGGTGAATTTGCTAAGACCATCGCTCAGCAGGCAGACTGTGCCGTATTGATTGTAAGTCGAAAGGTTTAAAGCTAAGCTTAAAAAATCTTACCTCTAATAATCATTCACTCAGGCTACTATAGCCTTTTGTATTTAAAACGTTTGCAGTGTTTTAAATGCCGAACTAGGTGAGTAAAAACAGATGTACTAAGTTGATGCTGTGTTTTACTTGAAAGCTGCTATATTGTTTTATTCGGCTACGCCTTAATGCTATTTGTCGTAAACTAAACATGTGCTTCAGGTAGAACTAGACAATATAGCTGTTTCAGGGGATGGTGGTGTTTTCTTAGCTCTTTTAACAACTGCTAATAACGATATTATTCCCATTGCGATTGACTCAATTCAAGCTAAAGCTATTGCAATGGGGCAGCATCCTGATGAAGATAATGATCGTCCTTTTACGCATGATTTAAGCCTTTCTATCATAGAAATGCTGAACGCTAAACTCATTCGAATTGAAATTACCGACTTAAAAGATGATATTTTCTTTGCCAAGCTGGTTATTGAAAATCGCGGCATTGAATTTGAGATTGATGCTCGCCCTAGCGATGCACTTGCTTTAGCGGTACGGGTCGATGCCCCCATGTTTGTAGCCAAACATGTTATTGAACTAGCGGCCTTTATTGATGAAGATTTAGAAGGCATTGGTGGTACAGGGGTAGAAGCCTAA
>CAYGTA010000587.1:0-2759 GCA_964352605.1 uncultured bacterium
AACAAGAACAAGCAGAAAACATTAATCAGCTCATGATTAAATTTGATACTCAAAAAGTACATGCCGACAAAGAAGCACTAAAAATCAAAAGTGACGCTTTAGAGCGCGAAGTCAAAATACGCAAAGAAATGCAGCTCGAGCTTGCCAAAGCTAAAGTCTTACTACAACAAAAGAATCTTGAATTGCAAGAATTAAGCCACCAAGACAGTTTAACCAAACTCAATAACCGACGTTACTTAAACTACTCTCTAAGCGAGCATTTCGATAAAGCAAAAACAAGCTCGAGCTTTTTGTCTGTTGTAATGCTAGATATTGATAATTTTAAGCAAGTGAATGATCGTTTTTCGCATGCTGTTGGTGATGAAGTCTTAAGAGTTGTGGCAATTTTAATGCAAAAACACTCTCGAGATCGCGATATAACAGCTCGTTTTGGGGGTGAAGAGTTTGTTGTTTTACTACCCCAGACTGACCTAAACGCAGCAAAGCTAGTTGCTGAGAGCATTAGGTCTGCCATAGAAACCTATGACTGGGCAGTTGTTCATACAGAGCTACGCATTACAGCTAGTTTAGGATTAGCTTCGTTACGTAAGCATAGTAACCCCGAAGCACTGTTAGCAGAAGCTGATGATAATCTTTACAAAGCCAAACGAACAGGTAAAAACAAAGTTTTTTACTAAACTTGCGTTAAAGCATTAGTGCTTCCCTAAGCCACTTCAAACTACGCTTATGCATGGCATCTTCTAAAGCAATCAGCTGCTCATGACTAAAAACGTCAGGCTCGAGTAAATATTGCTTGGGGTTTAATCTAGGATTTTCAGCAAACGCAAAACTACCTTGCCCCAACAAAGCTTTGTTACGCTCAGTCATGTAAGCTTCTTTAATAAGCGCCCTATAACCATAAGAATTCTCAAATACAATGTTAGAACAGCCCGCTTTAAGAAGCGCTCGAGTTGTCTCTAAAATGGGCAAGTTGCCTTCACCTATGGGTACACCGAGTACGGAGAGTTTGTTATCGGGTGAATCTTTGGCTTTTATGAGCACATGGTCTTTTAGGTGGGCTGAGCGTACAAACGCTGCCATTTCCTTAAGGCAATCGACAGGGTCTTCAAGTACCATTTGGGAGTTTCCATAGTCATAAAGCGCAGCTATAAAAGGCTGATTAACGGCTTCAAGAATATGCTTGATGTCTTGACCTGTAAAGGTTTCATGATTTTCTAGTAAAACGTAAATCCCTAGCTCTTGGGCAATGGGCGCAACTGCTTTTAGGTCTTGAACGGTTTGGTCAAGCAGCTCTGCGCTGTTACCCTCGTAGCGTGTATAGGTACGCAAATGCTGCGCTCCTAATGCTTGCGCTACTTTAAGCATCTTTGTTAAATGTTTAGGTTCAGTACTACTCGTATCAATATCGCAGTACAAGGCATGCTGCTTTAAAGCTGCCGCTATGGGTTCTAAACGCCAATCTTCGGTACCACCCAAATGCCGGTAATTACTATCATTTGCACTTATACAAACCCCCGCAAAGCCCTCTTCAGCAGCACGCTTAATAAAAGCAAAAACATCAAAGCCTTTTTTATAAGCAAGATGAAAACGCAAACTATAAGTGTGTAAATAAAGACGCAGGGATTCAGGCATGACTCAAATCTTTCATAAATCTAAACACTAACTGCTTATACGCCGTAGCGCCTTCAGGGTTTAGCTTTTCTAAATCTTGAATGCGTGTGAGCGAATGCGCTGCCACTCTATAAACAAAAAAAGGCTCTAATTTTCTTAAGCGCTCCTGCATAGCAGAATCCGCGTAAGCATCTAAAAACAAAGCTTGTTGCTTAGCACTGTACAACTCTAAACCAATAAGCTGCTGAAAACCCGAGTAAAGAAAAGTCCAGACATCTTCAGCAGGATCACCTAAACCCGGGCATTGCCAGTCAATTAAGACAAGCTGCTCAGCAGAAGCAATAAAATTACCTTGCCAAGCATCCGTATGCACTAACGACAACATCTCTACCTCTTTAAAGGCAATAGGCTCAGGACGCAGTGCAAGCAAATCTGACTTTAAAGCATGATTACAGTCTGCTAGCAAAGCATCAGCCTGCCTCAAAATAGCCTGCGGATGCGTAGCTAGTTTTCGAAAAACCCCAGCTTCAAGCTTAAAGCGATGCAAGCGCTTAAAAAGCTCAGCCACTTGCACAAAGCCTCCTTCTAGCCTTTCCCCCACAGCAAAATCATAAAGCAAAACAGCCTGCTCAGTTTCAGAAGCAGGAAAAAAAGCAACAAACTTAGGCGTAACCCCCAAAGGTGATAAAAGCTTAAGCGCTAAAGCTTCACTTTCAGGCAAAATAGGAAAAAGACGCTCACGGCTAGGCTCAGCAAAAAAACGCTTCAAAACCCAATCAAAAGCTGCCGAGCGCAACCGAAAAACCTCATTCCAATAGCCCCCCTCAAGCTTATCAAGCCTAAGCTCAGTAGACTCAGAAATAAGACCCTTCTCTAAAAGAAAAGCTCGAGTATCAAACATTGACGCATTGTACCCAGAGGCTTAAGTACTTGGATATAGTGACAAGGTAAAGCTCGAGTTTGACTATAGCCTTTTGCAATTAAAACAATGCAAGCGTTTTAATTGTCGAACTAGGTGAGTAAAAACAGATGAACTAAGTTGATGGTGTGTTTTACTTGAAAGCCGCTATAGAAGCAATATGCAGCTAATCTTGAAACATATCTAAAAGAAGCCTCCTTTAAGAAAACATAGGAGGCTTCTGCCTAAC
>CAYGTA010000588.1:0-2738 GCA_964352605.1 uncultured bacterium
GAATTATAAAGCAATGCGACATTTATAATTCAGCTTAGTATAAGTTTTTTAGATTGGTAGAACGTATTTAAGCATCATGATGAAGTGACTTATGCTGCCTGCTAGTACAAATAAGTGCCATATGGCGTGAAAGTCAAAGTATTTGAAGTTAGGTTTTTTGAGTGCATATATAACAGCACCTAGGGTGTAAAGTACACCGCCTGTGGTTAGCCAAACAACGCCACCAAAGGGCATGGTTTTAGCTATGGGCACTATGGCGATTAGGGCGAGCCAGCCCATAATTACGTAAAGGGCAGTGTAGAGCCAGCGGGGTGCTTTCATCCAAGCTATTTTAAAAACGACACCTAGGAGCGCAAAACCCCATATTACGCCAAAGATACTCCAACCCCAAGCGGCTTGCCCGCCTTGTAGGGTGACTAGGGTGACAGGTGTGTAGGTTCCTGCTATAAGGCCAAATATGGCAATGTGGTCAAAGCGTTTCAGGGCTTTTAGGCCTTTTTCGCTTACTTTTAAACTGTGGTAGAGCGTGCTTGCGGTGTATAAAATAATGAGGCTTGCGCCGTATATAGCGAACGCAGTTACTCGGAAGGGTTCTCCTTTTGATAAGACTAGGAGTATGACGAGCCCTGCGATACTTAGTAGTACACCTGCTAAGTGAGTAAGGCTATTGGCTGGTTCTCTGAGGAGTTTGTAAAGCCAATTATTGGGGGAGCTAGTTGTTGCCATAGGGTTGAGTTTAGCAGATGATGATGAGGGCTTTTGTACTGAGTCTAAATTGTTTTGGTTCACTATTGATCATGCTCGTCACCTGTGGCAACTGGCTTATTGTCGTAGCTTGACCAGTCACTCCATGAACCAACATAAAGTTTTGCGCCTTTTATACCGGCTTCTTCTAAAGCAATTAAATTATGGTTTGCACTTACCCCTGAACCACAGTAAACAATTATTTCTTCGGCATCTTTGACATCAGAGAAACGTTCTTTAAGCTCGTTACTAGCTTTATACTTGCCATCTTTAAGATTATCTGTGTATGGCATATTTAGAGCACTAGGTATGTGCCCTGCTTTTTTGTCTAGGGGTTCACTGTCTCCACGGTAGCGTTCTTTACCTCTGGCATCTATCAAGAGCACATTCGGGTTATCTAAATTTCTACTTATGTATTCAGCATCAACGAGCATATCGTCTCGCAAAACTGCTGTGTAATCTACCGCTTCAAATGCCGGTATATCTTGACTCAAGTCATTAGCTTCAGCTAGCCAGGCACGTAAGCCACCATCTAAAACTTGCACCTTTTTATGACCAAGTAAGCGCAACATAAACCACAAGCGACCCGCAAAGACAGCAGCGGCATCATCATAAATGACAACATGATGTTTCTCAGAAATACCTAAACGCCCCAGCTTCTTTGCAAATGCCTGCATATCTGGTAAAGGATGCCGCCCACCATGCTCACTAGGTGGTACAGATAAATCTTCATCCAAATCAAGAAAAAGGGCATTAGGAATATGCCCTTCCTGATATAACGAACGACCCTTTTTAGGATCATTAAGCGCAAAACGCACATCAATAATACGCACATTCTCTTGACCAGCAATGCCTTGCAACTCAGCAGCTTGAATAAGGTTAGACATAAGCTTTAGTTTAACACCTAAAGCACAAAACGGATTAAGTTAAACAAGTAAATAGTAAAAAAGCTCGAGTGTTTAAGCTATAGGTTTTACAAGTAAGGCAACATTTACAGGTAAATCAACAATCGCTAGTGTTTCCATAGAAAACATTATGAAGGGGCCTGCTTTATCAATTGCTTTGGTTTTAAACATAAGTACCCGACCATCAGGAAAACGACAGGCAACTTGTTTAGGGTCTTCACCCAAAATAGTTGACCATTGCACCAAAATGTTTGCGTCTACACCCACCGTACCGGTAGGTAAATCGTCACGCTCGAGTCTTGTGACAAGACGCGCTGTACGTGGCTTTTTGTCTCTTAATTTTAAAACACCTATTCTTACGAGTCTATCTACTGCTGTTTTAATAACATTTTTTTCAGTATTGGTTTTCTCTGCAATTTCAAGAATCGTATGCATGCCGTCCATGTATTTGACCAGCTCGAGTTCTTGGGGTTCTAGTGTGAGGGTGGTTTTGGTGTTTATGTCTCCTGTGAATACAGGTACGCCTTCATCCGGAATCATGACATCATCATCTCGGTTGTTTTCATCGAGTCGCCGGATGGCTTCTAGCATGAGGTTTTCGGTTGATGATGTGACGGTTTTTTCAGAGGCAGGTATGCCTACTTGAAATTCGAAGCTTCCTCGCTCGTCATTAAATAATCTGTAGACTGCTTCTTCGCCTTCTTGGTCATTCATGACAGCATGAACAACTTGGCCTCTATCAAAGTACACCTTGGCGCGACCGTCAGGATGGTCAACCGTAAGACGGCCTGTTCTGGCTGATGAGGAAAGTAGCTGAAAGAGATCAACTAGTGAGAATAAACCTAAGGTACCTGTCACAACTTATAGTTTAGCTTTTTTTTAGGCTTAAAGGTGTTGACTTTTATAAATACGATGAGCAGTGAGTGCACAATACAGTTTTTTCTAAATCAGCCTTTTGCTCAAAATAGAAAGCTGTAGCCTTTTGCAATTAAAACGTTTGCAGCGTTTTAATTGTCGAACTAGGTGAGTAAAAACAGATGTACTAAGTTGATGGTGTGTTTTACTTGAAAGTTGCTATAGTTACTTTGT
>CAYGTA010000589.1:0-1384 GCA_964352605.1 uncultured bacterium
AAGCGCTAGTGGTAAAGAAATGCCTTTCTAGATTAGGTATGTCAGGCAGAGTTTTTGCATTTAGATTTACATTAATAATATTGTAGCGTTGCTCTTCACTTATATCTTTATCTATACAGTAAGTTATAGTTTTTAAGTCTTCTTTAGACTTTATGACACCTTCAGCAAACAAAAAGCCGGCTGCCAGTTCAAAGTCGTTACCGGGTGTACGCATGGTTATAGCCACACTTTGTTTTTCTGTAGCTGTAACAAGGCGTATTTCCATAGGTTCTTCAGTAACCACATAATCACGCTGGCTTTTTGCTGCAGCTGTACTAACTTTTTTAATTTGTACAGCTTTTTTGTTTTTTCGAAAGGTCATGGCTTCTCAGTTCAGGCTTAAATATACAAATAGTCTTTTGACTTAATTATGAGCAACAAGTATTTACTAATCTACTTGTTGCTCATTAGTTTTTAACTCGAGTTAGACGCTCATGGGTAGCTTGTCTGGCGTTACATCTTTTAATTTAGCGAGTTTGCCTTTTACTTCTTTGTAGGCAGGTATGTTTGCTAAGGGTGAACGGGCGTTGGGGTTTAGTAAGATGTTTCCTTCTGGCCAGAAGACTTGCAGGCTTTGGGGGGCTACATCTAGGAAAGTGATTGTGCCTTCGAGTGTGCCAAAGTCGTTGGTTACGGCTGCGCGTTCGCCTTCTTTGAAGCCTAGTCGTTTGCCGTCTTCTGGGCTTATGATGATGGCGTCTCGGCTTAAATTATTTAGGGAGTCTGTGTCTTCGTGGACCATGCCGTTGAATTGTTTGCCTCGGCGGGTTATGACCATGAATTCGTCGCTGGCTAGTTTGAAGTCTGGTAGGGGGGTTGCTTTGAAGCTGGCTTTGCCGCTTTTGGTTGGGAATACCCAGTCTTTGCAGAGCATGTCACCGCCATATTGAAAGCTTTCTCCTTTTTGTGTGAGCGTGTTTATTTTGTTGTAGAAGGGGATGACTTTGGCTATTTCTTCACGTATTTCTGGGGTTCCTTTGAAGCGTACTTTGCCGGCGAGTTCGGGTTTTACTTTTTCTGCGAGTTCTCCTAGTACGTCCCATTCGGCTCTGGCTTCGCCGATGCGTGGGCCTGGTATTTCTGGGCTATAGATGACTCTGCGTTCGGTGGATGTTTCGGTGCAACCGCCAACCATTTCGTAGCGTGTTATGGCGGGTAGTACTATGACGGTGTCTGCGGGTTCTGTGAACATTTGGCTGCTTAGGCAGATGTCCATGTGTACTCTTAACGGGATTTTGCTCATGGCGTCATCTATGCCGCGTGGGTCTGGCATGACTTCTCTGAAGTTGCCACCTACTGAGAATAAGACGTCTATTTTGTCTTCTTTGGCTGCGTCTAGCATGGC
>CAYGTA010000589.1:1484-2735 GCA_964352605.1 uncultured bacterium
TGTTCTAAATCTTGCCAGTTTAAGCCTGCTAGGTAGCTTTTAAAGTCTTCAAAGCCTTCTGTATAATTGTTTATGAAGTCATTATCTAGCCAGTCATTTTCAATCATTATTTTGACTGTGGCATGTAAAAATGCCATGTCTCCACTAGCTTTTACTTTGTAGAATTTGTTAGTGATTTTTGTTCCAAAGAGGGCGCTTTCTGCGTCACTTGGTACCCAGTAGGCATCCATTCCTGGTTCAAAATAAGGGTTTACCATGACCACTTTTGTACCTGCTTTTTTAGCATGGTAGAGGTATTTCATGACTAGAGGTTGATTTTTGGCTGGGTTTGAACCAATAAAGGTTATTAAGTCTGTACCTATGAAATCTGTGTATGAGCAGGTGGTTGCAGCAACGCCAAGAGAGCCTTTTAACCCAAAGGTGCTAGGGGAGTGGCATATGCGTGCAGCATTATCTATATTGTTTGTTCCCATTGACCTGACTGCTTTTTGGGCAGCGTAGTAGGTTTCGTTGGGGATGCCACGACTGGTTAAGTAGTAATAGGTTTTATCTGGCTGTGTTGCCTTTATTTGCTCTGCAATTGTGTCTATAGCTTCATTCCAAGTGATTCGTGTAAAGCCTTTGTCACCTTTTTTGCGCATCATAGGGTAAGGGATGCGGCCTAAGTCACGAAGGTCACGTGAGCGCAGTGTTTTTAGTGCCTCTGCATTTTCAAATAACTCCATGTTTAAAGCAGGCATGGTGTTTAAGCGAAGTAACCGCAAGCGAATGTTACAAAGATGAATACCTTCAACCGTCCAGTCTTTCATGCCGGTTGTACCCAGTGCGCAGCCGTCACACACGCCATCATTTAAGATGCGGTAAGCATAAGCTAAGTTATCTCTATTTTCCCAAGTCGCTCTAAAGACTTCAAAAAAGTTTTCAGGGTGTTCTAACGGTATATTGCTTGCCCATAAAGACCTATCCCAGCCTTTTTTTGGTTCTTTGACTGATTTAACAGGACGGCTACTAAAAATTCCCATTGGCACTACCTCCAAGCTAGTAAATACCAGCTATCTATATCTAAGTTGCCCCATAGTACTTTAAGAAATACCAACTTGGTTCATCTGTACTTCGTTCACTCGAGTAAGCCTGTCTTAGATTGCTTTACTCTTGAAGCGTTTTAGTCTAGCAATTTAGAAAGCTTTGTACGGCATTATTTCATAAGCTGTTTCTAATAATGCAACAGCTACTCACATAGTGCAACACTAA
>CAYGTA010000590.1:0-2729 GCA_964352605.1 uncultured bacterium
CCCAAAACTCATTGTCGCTGATGAAGCCGTGTCAGCGCTTGATGTTTCGGTTCAGGCGCAGATTCTAAATTTACTCCAAGATTTACAAGAACAGTTTGATTTGACTTATCTTTTTGTTTCACATGATTTGAGTGTCATTGAGCATCTTTGTGACCGCGTTTCAGTTATGTACGTAGGCAAGATTGTGGAACTGGCTGAGACCGAAGCGCTTTTTAAAAGCCCAAAGCATCCTTATACCGAAGCACTTCTCTCAGCAATTCCGACCCCTGATCCAGACGTCATCATGGAGCGCATTATTTTGCCTGGTGAAATTGCTAGCCCTTCTGACCCACCCTCAGGTTGCTACTTTCACCCAAGATGCAATTACGCTAAGGACATCTGCAAAACCCAAGAACCTGAGTGGCAAGAAGTTGAAGAGGGGCACTTTTCACTTTGCCATTTTGCCAAAGAACTTGCGCTACGTGGGGCTGAGTATCAATTTGAGCCTACAGATGATAGTAGTTCAAGCCTAGCTGACAGCAAACTAAAATTACCTGTCAATGATGAGCCTAAACCTGATGAGTAGGGACCTCGTATGAACCTCTTTATTATTCTGCTTATTGTCGTAACGTTTTTCCTACTTCTGATTAAGCTTATTGCTTCCTTAATGGGGCGTGTTTCTGAACGTATGCTAACTCAATATTTTCGCTCAATAGATGCACTATTCGCACAGAATGCCCTTCCTGAAGATTGGACTAAACAGTTAAAGAAACTAGCTCAAGCTAGACGAGTTATAAGAAAAAATCAGCCTTGGGAAGTCGAAGCTAAAGCCTTTCTTCTAAAAAAAACATACAAGCTTCGTAAGTTTTTTGAAACCTGTCGTTTTGTTGATAGTGAAGAAGCTCGAGCTTTGCTACTTACGCAAATCGATAACTTGACAGAACGCTGGGAGCAATCTGAATTGTCTGAGATTTTTGCTTATTATAAATTTAATATTGATGTAGACAAAGAACTTAGGGACCAAAACTTATCCGTTCAAGAGGTTAAACTATGACACTTTATAAGGAAACCTACCGACCCCAGTATCACTTTAGTGCTAAAGAAGGTTGGATTAACGACCCTAATGGTCTCGTTTTTTATAAGGGTGAGTATCACCTCTTTTTTCAACACAATCCTTTTGGCACAGACCATGGCAACATGACATGGGGGCATGCCATAAGTAAAGACTTGGTTCATTGGGAGCAGTTGGAGAATAAACTTTTGCCAGATGAAATGGGCACCATGTTTTCTGGTTCTGCAGTCGTAGATTGGAACAACACAACAGGTTTTCAAACAGGTGATGAAAAAGTACTTGTGGCGATTTACACCGCAGCAGGTGGCACCTCACCTGAATCCGAAGGCCAACCTTTTACCCAGTGCCTTGCCTACAGCAATGACCGTGGGCGTTCCTGGACAAAGTATCAGGGTAACCCTGTTCTAGAAAACTTAGCCAAAGGAAATCGTGACCCTAAAGTCTTTTGGCACAAAGCCACACAACGTTGGATTATGACTCTTTTTATGAAAGAAGACTGCCACTTTGCCTTTTTCTCATCACCCGACTTAAAAACGTGGAGGCATTTGCAAGATATGGAAACTGAGGGCACAAGAGAATGCCCTGACTTTTTTGAAATCGCAATTGACGGAGATACTGCAAACAAAAAATGGGTTTGGACAGGTGCAAATGGATGTTACTTTATAGGCAGCTTTGATGGTTACAGCTTTACACCCGAAAGCGAGCTTTTAACAGCCGATTGGGGCAACAATTTTTACGCTGTTCAAACTTATAGTGATATTCCTGAAGAGGATGGTCGCCGTATTCAGATAGCTTGGATGTGGCGTAAAGAAGGGCAATACCCAGATATGCCCTTTAATCATCAAATGAATTTTCCCAACGAACTTCTTCTAAAAACAAGCTCTCGGGGTATTCGCTTAGTACGGCAGCCCATTAAGGAAATAGAAGGTCTTTATAACAAAACACATAGTTTTAATAACCTAAGTCTCGAGCCTTCACAAAACCCTCTGGCTAATATTGATACAGACCTCATCGACATGAGCTTTGAGCTCGAGCTGGGTACAGCATCAGGCTTTACCTTGAATATTCGTGGAACTGAAATTTCTTATAATGCTAAGACGAAAGAACTTTCTTGTTTAGATAAAATAGCAGTCTTAGGCAGAGCAAATAACTACGTTCAGTTAAGACTGTTGCTTGATAGAACATCCATCGAATTATTTGTGAATGAGGGTGAAACCTGTATGTCCTTTTGTTTTTTACATGAGGGGTCTGAGCTCTCAATGACGGTACCAGATGGCAAGGCTCAGCTAAGAGTGCTTGTGGTTCATGAATTAAACTCGGCTTGGGAGTAGCCAAATCTTAAAGAGGAAAAGCAATGGTCTCAATAGATTGGAATTTTTAGATGACGATCTGAGTATGGGGCAAATCTAAAGAAAGAGGCTTCCTGAGTGAGGATTGCTGTGTGAAGAATTCTCACTCAGGAAGCCTGTATTACGCAAGGTGCAAAAACTAAGGCTGTAGTGAAAATCATACTTCAAGCTGCTTCCCTATAGTAATCCCGAATGACCACGACCTGCTAAAACAATCAACGGGGGAGAGCAAGTCATTTGGTTTGTTGACTTGCTACAATCCTGAGCTGCTGACGTAACAAAGAAATCTCTTGATCTTTATGATGCTAAGGTTGACCTTTTACCACTAA
>CAYGTA010000591.1:0-2728 GCA_964352605.1 uncultured bacterium
TCTCTACCGACCTGACCTAGATGAATTCCTAGCTGCAGATGAGTTAGTGTGGTAAAAGAGCCTTAACCCTTTCATTTCTATCAAGGTGGATTTGCCATGGTAAATCCACCTTGATACTGTATCTATATCTTGAAATAAAAAGGTTTCCTGATGTGATAGCTTATTTTGCAAGCACTCAAACTCATTTCTTAGAAACGGTCAGTACAATTTAAGTAAGCAAAAAGTTTGCCAAATTAGCTCCTTATCGTAAACCCAGCATCTTTGAGGAATATTGTAATGAATACGTAAATTACAACTAAAGCTATCTTCCTTCGGAAGGCGATCCTTAGCTGTATTACACCAATATTTTAAAAGTTGCTTACATCACCGAAAAACTTCCAGCCGTAAAGCAGTTCAGAATTAATCTATATAATGGCTTGGAGATAACAGTTATCCTCATTATTTAGTTCACTTTTAGAATTAGCACCCTGGGACGTTGCTAAAAATCTTTATTTGCACAGCTTTTCAAACTATTCGTAACCTAAACACGAAAGTGCAAAACACTAATCATCAATCAACATTTTAAGGACTACAAGTGAAAAATACTCACCCCCTATGGCAACGCATTGAGTGGAAACTCTCGAGTGAAACTACGTATACTAATCCTTTACAAGAAGCCCAACTATCAGCAAAGTTCACCGCGCCAAGTGGCAACGTGCACAAGGCTTATGGTTTTTGGGATGGCGGTACAACTTGGTGTGTACGCTTTGCACCAAATGAGCTGGGAGAATGGTTGTTTGAAACAAGCTGCTCCGATAAAGGCAATGTCGGATTGCATCAATCTGGAAGCTTTCAGTGTGGAGCCGCCAAAGGTAAGACCGCCTTTGAGCAACACGGCACAATTCAGGTATCTGATAATGGACACTACTTTGAACACGCTGACGGTACTCCCTTTTTCTGGCTGGCAGATACCGCTTGGAATGGTCCGCTACTTGCTACGGCTGAGGATTGGCAGTTCTACTTAAGCAAACGGCGAAATCAAAAAATCAATACAGTTCAGTGGGTTGCAACACAGTGGCGAGCTGCACCAGACGGTGATAGCACAGGAACAAAAGCTTATGAGGGTAGCGAGAAGATATCGCTTAATCTAAGTTTTTTTCAAAGGTTAGAGGCAAAACACGATGCCATTATCCACGCAGGCCTGCTTTCAGCACCTGTGCAGCTTTGGGCAATTGACTGGCATGAGGACCCCAATAAGAATGACCCAGGATTTACCCTTCCTGAAGATCAAGCTATTCTTTTGGCACGATATATGGTTGCGCGTTGGGGAGCTGATCCGGTTGTCTGGTTCTTACCAGGTGACGCTAATTATCAAGGGGAATATGCTGACAAGTGGCGGCGTATTGGGCAAGCAGTTTTTGGAGATATCTACCATGCACCTGTGACGCTGCACCCCAACGGTCGTCAATGGATAGGTAACTTCAAGAATGAAAGTTGGCTAGACTTTATTGCTTATCAAAGTGGTCATGGAGATGGGGATAGTTACGACAAGTGGTTGCTAGAAGGACCCCCTGCAAGCCAGTGGCAAGAAGAACCTCCTCAGCCAGTAATCAATGTTGAGCCACCTTATGAAAACCATATTGCCTATCAAAGTAAGCAAGCCTTTGACGCCTATGCAACTCGTAAAAGGCTCTACTGGAGTTTACTCGTTAGCCCAACAGCCGGTGTCACGTATGGGGGGCATGGTGTTTGGGCTTGGGATGATGGTAGTGGACCATCAACGGCGCACCCAAACTCAGGCACGCCGTTACCCTGGCGTGAAGCGCTGACCATGCCTGCGGCTGAGCAACTTAGACACCTGTTTGAGCTGTTTACAGGGCGTCAGTGGTGGCGTTTGCGTCCGATGCCTGAACTAATAGTCGAGCAACCAGGAAAAAAGAGTTCCGAAAACTATATTTTGGCATCTGCCGTGGGCGATGGAAATCTAGTACTCGTTTACGCACCTGAAAATCACGAAATTATACTCAATCGATCTGGCTTAAAGGAAGATCTAGAAGCTGTCTGGTTCGAGCCAAAAAGTGCTAAGAGGCAAATAGCTACAAGGATAGACGAAGGGAAACTTGTTAAATATACCGTACCAGCTGGGGAAGACTGGCTTTTAATATTTTCCTAAATAGAATGATTGAGATTTTTGTCCATTTAGAGAAATAGCTATGAGGTTTCGTGCAATTACAGACTTCTTATATGGAGTTTTGAGAGAACTAAGGTCAGGTACAGAAACATCATCACTGCTTCTGTACCTGACCTTAGAGCTTCACATGCCCCAAGTTACAATATTAAATAGTTGAGTACATCTTTGGGAGTGTAGCTGTTTTGGTCTGCCTTAATGTATTTTCCAACATTCACTAATTCATCACCTCAGGTGATGATTGGAATTTCGATATAGCCATCTTTGTGTTGTTGTGGAAAACCTGCTGCGGTGCTTAGATTGTTGAAAAGAAATTGTCTGCCAACTGTATCTGCATACCATTGGTCTTCGTCGCTTGCTCTGAATATTTGGTTTAGGGAAACATAATTCCTCAATGACCTATTATTGTAAACCCATGCTCTCTTCTAACGGATTAAGTTTACGTTTTGTAATTCCATAAGCTTATCGGCCTGAACTCGAGTACCGATTATACTCGCTAGCTATACCTTATATATATGTAACTTTATTACACACGTATGATTTAGCTTAAGCCAAGTCGTT
>CAYGTA010000592.1:0-2712 GCA_964352605.1 uncultured bacterium
GGTTTAAGGAATGGGGGTAAAGATTAGGGTTGATTGTTATGGATTTGTTACAAGAAGAATGAAAAACAAACTCGAGTTAGAAAGATGCGGGGTGTAATATCCTAATTTTAAAGATGGCTTAATGTACTAGCATTAATTTACATGCAAGAGGAGAAAGAGCCAAAACCTAGTCTTTACCAAAGAAGAGTACTCGAGTTTGTACGATCTGGTGTTGGTAATGCTGTTGTACGTGCCACAGCTGGTTCTGGAAAAACTACTACGCTTGTTCAAGTAGCAAATAGGCTTCCTGAAGACTTAAAGGTTTGTTTTTTAGCTTTTGCTAGAAACGCTGCAAATGAACTTAAACAAAGATTACCAGCAGCTGTAGATGCTAGAACTGTTCACTCTTTAGGTAACAAAACTTTATTTAGACACCTTCAATATCATGGTATCAGTACAGACGTTAAAAGGGACAAATACCGCAGCCTAATTAAAGAAGCTCTTAAGGAAATTAATTATGGGCATGTATTATCACCAGATGAGCAGTTTGAATGTTTCTCTAACTTAAAAGATCTGGTTGAATTTTCGAGACTTAATCTTATTGACACTAAAAATGAAAACAACGTTCGAGATTTGGCCATTCGCTATAACCTAACACCACCTGAATCACCTGAACTCGAAATGGACTTACACTATCACTTAAGACGCATCTTAAGAAGAGGCTTAGCACAAGCTGAAGAAGAAGGCATTATTGATTTTATAGACATGATGTACATCCCCTTCATTCGCAATATTCAGCCTGAGCAATACGATTTTGTGTGCATTGACGAAGCACAAGATTACAGTCCACTCGCTTTAGAATTCACCATGAGAAGTGTTGGTGAAGACGGTAGATTACTTTTTGTAGGTGATCCAAGGCAAAGCATTTTTGGATTTGCAGGTGCTGATAGTGACGCACTTGATAGAATCATCAAGAAAACCAACGCCACGGTATTACCTCTATCCATAAGTTACCGCTGCCCCAAAAGACACATTAAGCTTGCCTCGATTATTGCACCAGAAATAGAAGCCAGTCCAAACGCTATAGAAGGAAGAGTGTTTTGGATAAAAGATCAATCCTTAGAAAAATGGGCGCATGAAAAAAGCTTGATTTTATGTCGAGCTAATGCTCCTTTAATGCGTACCTGTTTACGTTTAGTTAGGAGCGGAAGAAGTGCAAACATACAAGGACGTGACTTAGCTAGTCAGATCAAACATCTGTCCGAAAAAATCTTTAGAAAAAACTTTGACAACTACATTTTAAAGCTCGAAGGGTATGAACAAAAAGAAGAAGCCAGATTACGAAAAGTCTTAGCTGGGCAAGCTAATCTTGATTCAATTATTGCCCAAGGCTTTGATATTACTGCTTGCCTAAGGTATCTACTTGATGAACTTGCTCAACACCATCCACCTAGCCAACAAAGCCTAAACCAACTTATTCAAAAAACGTTTGCTGAAGATGAAAATGCAGTACTACTATCCTCCATCCATAGAGCCAAAGGCAAAGAAGCCAATCGAGTCATCATTCTTTACCCTGACCTAATGCCCAGCAGCTACGCTAAAACAGCAGAAGCCATCAAAGGTGAAGCCTGCGTGCAATTTGTAGCCTTAACCCGGGCGAAAAGAGATCTCATATTTGTAGAATCACCCCCCAAAGAAGATCACCTTGATGTTGACGAGAAGCAAAACAGCTAATGCGTGACCTAAAAGTACCGTATGCACTCAACCAAAACGGTGAAGTTATTGCTGCACTCACCGCCCAAAAGACAGACAATTACAATTGCTTAGAATGTGGACAACATTTAGCTTTAAGAAGACGATCTGGGCAACGGCCGCATTTTACGCATTTACCTGACCCTCTCAAAAGCTGTTCAGGCGAAAGTGTTCAGCACATGGCAGCTAAACACTTACTCAAAGAACAACTAGAGCAAGAACTAGCTGAAAGCAATCACATAAGGTATCAACTCAACTGCCCCGGCATAAAAGGCATTTGTGAAGACAAAAGCAGCCACGTTCATTATTTAAGTGTAGATCAATGGGAAAAAGTAGAGTTAGAAGTCAAGTATTTAGATTACCGTTTAGATGTAGCTATAACAGCCAACACTAAGCCGCTAATAGGCTTCGAAGTCTTCTTTAAGCACGAACTACCAGAAGCCAAAGCAGAGAACCTAAACTTACCCTGGCTTGAACTACTAGCTGAAGACATACTCGAGTACAAACCCAGAATTCCACATAAGAGCCCTGAAAAGCCTCGCTTATGTAGTCAATGCGAAAAAAAGATGGCATTAATTCAAAGACGCAAAAAAGATAACAGCGAACGAGACGACGTATCCAATGAATTTTATCTTGAACGTGAACGTATCGAAACTGCCTGGAGAAACATTTTAAGCAAAGCAAAATCAAGACAAATCTTTACCTAAAGCACCCCAAAGAGATACTCGAGTATCCTCAAAATAGCTATGCATATGGGTTGGTTTGAAGCTTAGTTTTAGTGTGCTAAGTATGCTTTTTGTAGTAAAGGCTTAATGTTTGTGATTGCAACTAAACTTTGCTCTTCTGGGGTTTGTCTGTTCATGCTAAAATGGCCTTAAGTGAATGAGGTGAAAGCTATGCAAGTCACATCTCAAAATCCAGACGTAATGAGTGGCGCTCTCGTTTTTTCAGGTACTCGAGTGCCTGTAGATACTTTGATTG
>CAYGTA010000593.1:0-2709 GCA_964352605.1 uncultured bacterium
TAAGAGCGGTAAGATAAGTGAAATATGAATTTGAAGAGTAGAGGTTTAAGCTTATGAGTCAAGAACTAGCCTTCCATGAAGTAGCCCGCCTTGCAGACCCTCAAGATAACGTAGCCATAGCCACCCAAAGGCTCGAGTCTGGTACCAGACTTAGCTATGAAGGGCAAAGATTACAGTTAAACAGTACCATTCTTGAGGGGCATCGCTTTGCGATTAAAGAGATTGAAATAGGGCAGCCTTTGCTTTCGTGGGGCTTACCGTTTGGCTTGGCTATCACGGCTATAAAGCCAGCTGAGTACGTGGCAAACGAAAGTATTTTGAGTACTTTGAAGGCGCGTGACTTGGTTTTAGAGTTGCCAGAAAACGCTAATTTTGAAGACAGCATTAAACCTTATAAGCTTGATGAAGCTAAGTTTAAGGTGGCTGAGCAGGTAAGTCTTTATAAGGATCAGCTTAGCTTTGAAGGTTACAAACGCTCCGCTGAGCGAGGCGTAGGAACCAGAAATACTATTGTTTTACTAGGTACAAGCTCACTAACAAGCAGTTTCGTTAAAGCCCTAGAAGCTAAATTTAAAGACCAAACTTACCCTAATATAGATGGCATTGTTGCTGTAGCCCATACAGAAGGGGGTAGCAAAACACCGCCCAATAATTACGAGCTAGTCCTAAGAACTCTAGCTGGTTTTATGGTGCACCCTAATGTCGCAGCAGTCCTGAGTGTTGACTACGGTTCAGAAATTATAAATAACCAAGTGCTAGAAGCCTACATGCAAAAACACGACTTTCCTTTAAGTGATGTTCCCCATGCCTTCATGAGTTTAAATCAAGATATAAACACTGACCTAAAGCAAGCTCAAACCATAGTTACATCATGGCTCGAGTCTGCTACTCAGTGCCAACGTGAAACAGTTTCTATAGAGCATTTAAATATAGCTTTGCAGTGCGGTGGCTCTGACGCTTTTTCAGGCATATCAGGTAACCCTTTAGCCGGTTGGGTAGCTAAACAAGTTATTCGTTATGGCGGCAGTGCAAATTTAGCTGAAACCGATGAACTTATAGGTGCAGAAGCTTACGTTTTGCAAAAAGTAAGCAGTCTAAAAGTTGCTCGAAAATTCTTAACAACCATAGAACGCTTTAAAGCTCGAGCTGCGTGGCATGGTACCTCTGCCGAGGGTAATCCTTCAGGTGGCAACAAGCTACGTGGGCTTTACAATATTGTGCTTAAATCCATTGGTGCGGCTAACAAAAAAGACCCTGAAGTGCGCCTAGATGATGTTCTTGAGTACGGTGAGCGTAACAAAGAAGCTGGCTTTTTCTTTATGGATAGCCCCGGTAATGACCTTGAAAGCATAGCTGGGCAGGTGGCAAGTGGTTGCAACATGATTTTCTTTGTGACAGGTAACGGCTCTATAACCAATTTTCCGTTTGTACCCACCCTAAAGTTTGTAACAACCAGCGAACGTTTTGAGCTTCTTAAAAACGATATGGATGTCAATGCAGGTGCTTATCTTGATGGCAAGGCTATGGATGAGCTTGGTCAAGAAACCCTAGAATTATGCCGCAAGGTAGCTTCAGGTGAAAAGAGTGTAGGTGAAAAAGCTCAGCACTCACAAGTGCAGTTATGGCGAAACTGGCAGCAGCAAAACAAAAGTGCTTTAGCTAAATTGCTTAATGCCAAAAAACCTACAGGTGATGCTATACCCCTAAACCATTTAGCCAAGATTCCAGAGGACTATGCTGAAGTACTCGAGCGGGGCACTAATCGTAAGCTAGAGGAGCTTGCGCTTATTTTACCCACAAGTCTTTGTTCAGGGCAGATTGCTCAAAAAATTACCCAAGAGTTAAACCTTAAGCATGATGGTGTAAAATTTGTAGCTTTAAGCCATACTGAAGGATGCGGTGTTTCTGGTGGACCAACATCGACCATGCAAACCGAAACGCTTATTAATTACCTTAGGCATCCTTTTATAAAGCATGCTTTACTGCTAGAGCATGGTTGCGAGAAAACACATAATGACTACATGAGTAATGTGCTTTTAGAGTTGGGTATGAATAAAGAACAGTTTGGTTGGGCAAGCATACAGTTAGATGGGGGTATAGACAAAGTAAGCCAAAAAGTAAAAGCCTATTTTCAACAAAAGTTACAAACTAAACCTGAAAATAGTTCACGAAAAACGCCCTTAAAAATCTCACTGGCAGCAAGCCATGAATTACCTGAATTTGTAGCTCGAGCTTACGCTGAACTTATAAAGCTTATTGTGAGTTCAGGTGGAAGCGTGATACTGCCAGAGTCAGCTTTAACAAGGCAAACTGAGTTTATAAAAGCATTAGGCTTAGATGCTTTAGAAACTACCTTAGCTTACGGTCAATTTGCCAGCCAAGAAGGCTTGCATGTCATGCAAAGCCCAACTGATCACTGGGTTGAAACCATGACAGGTTTAGGTGCAACAGGTACAGAACTTATAGTTACGCATATTCATGAGCACCTACTGCAAAGCCATCCTTTTATTCCGGTACTGCAAGTTTGCTCAGATGCAGCTCTTTCGGCACGTCATAGCAACATTGATGCGTTACTACAAAACGAAACTGCCACACGCGAGTTACTAGACCTTATGGTGGCAACGCTCAGTAAGCAAATCCAGCCTAAATTAGCTCACGAACTAGCAGTTGACTTTCAAATGACCAGAGGGCAACTAGGTATTTCTATGT
>CAYGTA010000594.1:0-2700 GCA_964352605.1 uncultured bacterium
AAGGATATGCCATTGTATCTTGCACATCACGAGGCGTGATATCAGTAAAGAGAGGGATAAATAAGTCCATTTTTTCTTCCTTATTCATTTTTCTCTCTCACCTTCAGTTACATTGTAACAAACCTCTCATCGTGCAAGTAATGAGGGTTTTTAACCAGCAAAGACTATCAATTTTTACAAACAATTCAAAGGGTGGCGTAAAGTACGAAAGTTAAATAATATTAAACTGGTATCATTCTAACACTAATATAATACCGAAACTATGTACCCTCTACCAGCTCTAAATCCTGCTTGAGTTGTGTACGAATAGCTCTGAGGACATAGCTATTCCTGGAAAGCGAAAATCCATGAATGGCTTTTAGTCTAGAAATCATGTCATCTACTTCATTTGCCAGTTCACTGTCTAGCCTCTGGGTATATTTAATTTCTTTTCCGGCGTCAGATTTGTCAGGGCCTTCAGCATTTTGAATGAATTTCTCAATCTCAGGGGTTACTTTAGTATTTAGTAATCCAACTTTACTCTTTCTAGATTTCGTCGTCATTACAACCTCTCAAATACAATCTCGCAATACTATCATGGTATCAAATCAATATTGCTTTAGTATGAAACCTATTTGTTTAGTTCAGCATGTAAGTGTTGAAGCTTCAAAAATGCTTTTGCATCGACAGGAATAATTTGGGTGCTAATGAAAGTAATAAGGTTAGTCATTTCTTGTATTGCCTTTTCATTACGTGGATTGGCTTCAAAAATACTGAGGCCTTCTACAGCTGCGTCAGCAAAAATAATTCTTGAGGTTATAGGACAATTTAGATATTCAAAAATAGCTGTTCCATACTTAGCATTTAGCTCTGAAGAAAATACTTCGAGCTGCTCTTGAGTATCAAGATTTCTCTGACCTTGTGCATCAGCTAAATTAATGAAAATATAGGTAGATTGCCGAGGATTTAGAGATTTAGCCTCAACCAGCATTGAGCTTAAAACTTTAACGCTTTGAAGATCATAGAGTCTTGGTTGTATGGGTGACAGAACTATATCTGCACTGACTATGGCTGCTCTCTGGCTTGCTGAATCTGTTGCACCAGCATCAATGAAAACTATATCGTAATCAGTCTTGATATTAGCAATCTGGGTAGCTATAGTTATACCCTCAAGCTGTATAGCAGCGAAGTCATTTTTCCCATTCATATTCCGAGAATCGACAAAAACTGTAGCACTGCGTTGCCTGGGATCAGCATCAACTAATAGAACTTTTTTATTCATTAAAGCAAAAGCGACTGCTAAATTAGTACATATAGTAGTTTTACCAATACCACCTTTGATTCCTGCAATCGTAACAACCTTTCCCATATAACTCCTTAGCTAAACTAAGCTAGACTATACATGGAAAACAACAGTATTACAACAGCATCTAAATAACACCATAATGATACCATTTTAATACCTTTAGAAGCCTTATAAAGTTTTTAGTGAACCATGCCTTAGAAAACAATCCCACCCTCGTCATAAGGAGGGGATACCGACAAAGCATCCTTAAAGCATTATTTTTTGTACTATATTATTACCAAAAAGATGATTGGAGAGTAAAGGAGCTAAACGTGACTTTCATAGTCCGTAACCCAAAAGCCAGAGCCTTAGCAAACAACACAAAGCAAGAAAGATCAACGTTAATGATGGCTGAAGCAGGCTTAGATAAAACAGCGTTATTTGACACTAAAAAAGCAGCAGGTGAAACTAGTTATCCTACAGACGTCTATGACCCTCTTATCAGATTGGCATAATGCCTAAGAAAAAAGCAGCCATAAGAAAAGCCATACCTTTTGCAATTCTCATACTAAGTGTCTGGATAATCTCATTGTTTCTTAAAGACCCTTTTAGAAGTAGAAGCGAAAAAACCTATTCCCTATGTGTTGAGCAAATCGCTGAACAACTAGAGAAACCAAACAGCGCACCCTTCCAAACATATAAAGAAGCTATAGATGATGGCTCATTACAAGAATACGAGTGGGTTGGCTGGGTTGAAAGTGAAAACGAAGCAGGCGAAAATACCAAAACAAGTTTTAATTGCAAACGAGTAAACAATACCCTAACTATGGAGTTTTAAAATGCAAATCTGAATCTACTTACTTTCAGCAGAAAAATTCCTTTAACTTATACTCCAAAAGCCCTAACTAAAAAGACTAAGCCATAAAGTAACAACAAGCTACCAACGAGCCCAGTACCATAGCGTCCAAGCTTAGTTGAATAGATTGTTTTACCAATTAGCTTCTTACGATTCTTAATGGCACTGTAGGGCATTACAACCCCCAAACCAATAAAAAGGTTTGACACTAAAAAGTATCTGAGCATGATCTTAGTTTACAAGGTCAGCAGCTTCTTGAATAAAAAAAGATATGCAAACATGACTTTAGCTTGCTATACCTAAACTATGAGTACAGGTGCTTTTGTTGACCTAGAGTTTTGTTTTGGCAGAATAGAAGGACATCAAGATAATGACATGACCTTTATTCGTATTGATGAACACTCAGCAGAAGGCAAAGTAGCAGATGCTTACCGTTATTTTTTAGCTAAAAAAGAAAGCCAAGAGTGGTTTGCAAGTCCAATGTATTATGGTAGGAAAATAAGAGTTGTAGCACTTAAATATGATGCTGAAAGGCTTATGTTAAGACTAAAAGTACAAGCTGAACCTCTGACTGAATAAA
>CAYGTA010000595.1:0-2689 GCA_964352605.1 uncultured bacterium
TACGCTCTGACCCACTCAGTCTTATGACACTTTCTAAGCAGTTTAGTATAAGGGTTTAAAGTCAATCTTTTGTCTGTAAAAGAAAGCCAGAATTACAGGTCTTGCTAAACGATCATGGCCTTCTAATCAGCGGTTTAGAAGAAAGTATGATGCATTCCTTTAGAGGTGGGTGTACTGATGAAAGTTTAGTTATAGAACTTCCTGAGACTGCCAAAGCTGATGGTGTTTCTGGTCCAAACCATTGTCAACTTTATCAACTTGTAGTCTTCCAAAATTCATTTTAAAACGATTGAATTTTCTGATTTGCTAATATGTCATAATTAAACTTTAGGGGACACCTAATGAAAGTAAGCTCGAGCTTCGCCTTGTTAAGGCTAAGGCAGAATGTCGCTTTTATAGCTGGAGGATGTGGGCTTCGGGTAGACGGAAAGGGCATTTTTATTCTTTACGAAGCTTAAACTAAGCAAATTACGTACCTTTGTGTCGAAAACCCCAATGTCAGTTTAGATTAACAATGTGAACCAGCTAAATCTATAGAGATTAAGTTGGGCACTGTACAAAAAGAGCTCAGCAAATTAAGGCTTGAAATGCTTTCGAAAGACACTAGGCGTCATTCCTTTTACGGCACGAAACTGACGGTTGAAGTTTGCAAGACTAGCATACCCTACGCTATCTGCAATGAATGCGATAGGCTTATTGGTACCTACCAGAAGAGAGCAGGCTTCACCTATTCGAAGCCTAATTAAATACTGAGTAACACTCAACTGCGTGTGTCGCTGTACAAGACGGTGAAGTCCAGACGGGCTGAGTCGAGCAACTTCAGCGAGCTTCACCAGCGAAACGTTTGAACGATAATGACTATGAAGGTACTCTAAAACCCTATCAATACGACTCTGCTCTATACTTGAAACATTTCTAACAGACAATTGTGGTGTGGTGATTGGTTCAGGGGTGTCATTCGCTAAGATTACAAGTAGCTCCAATAATTTTAGAGTTCTTTGGCACGGTTCTAAGTACGGAAAATTTTCAATCAGCGAACGCACCTTGCATGACACTGAATTAGAAAATATGAAACCTCGTGTTGCCTCAAACAACATTAGTTTTACATTAGAAAGTTCAGTTAATACCTGAGTCAACGCTTCAACCCACTCGAGCTGAAACCAAATGACAAGTGCAATATGTGGTTCGGATTCATTGAGTTTCTGAGAAGAATGCCAGGTGTGAGGTAAATTCGGACCTAGTAATACTAGATCCCCGTCATCATAGCTGCTTATGTTGTCCCCCACATAACGCTGACCTCGACTGTTTAAAGTGAGTGTTAATTCATACTCAGGGTGATGATGCCACTGAAATGGAATTTCATTATCGAGACGTCGGTTAAAGAAAATCCAAGAGGTCTCATTAGGAATGGGGAGCTTTTCTAGGTAGGGTTTCATAGCAATAAGATAGCTCTTATTTGTCTATCTTAACTAAAGAAACGCCAATTTAGTATTAGTTTTTGCCAATTTCGAGTAACATCATCCTATTGAGAATAGCTAACATAAATTAAAGAAAGAGCCAGTAGAACTATGAAGTTGCTAAGGGCTCTTCATTCGAAAAGGAGTATTATTTATGTCAGAAGCTAAAACACCTGCCTCTCAAAACGCTCACCCTTCAACCAAAGTCATCAACACACAACTTAAGGATATTGAAAAAACGCTACCGCTACGCACCTTATCTGAAACTGACTGGCATCATTGGATAACTTACGGTTACGTTATCGTCAAAAAAGCCGTGCCGCAAGAAAACGTCGAACGGCTCAGTAAGCTACTTTGGGAATTTCAAGAGATGAACCCCAATGATCCTGAAACTTGGTATCAATCTCAACGCCGTGACCACAAAATGAAGGAACTTAACAACACGGGCATGGTAGAAATCTATAATCACCAGTACCTTTGGGATAACCGGCAAGAGCAGCGTGTTTATGATGCCTTTGTTGACATATGGGATCGTGAAGATCTTTGGGTAACCATAGATCGAGCTAACTTAAACCCACCAAACCGCGCCGCACGTTCTTCAAATGGCTTCATTCACTGGGATGTTGACACCTCTATCCAACCTTTACCCATCGGCGTTCAAGGTGTCCTTTCTCTGGCCAAACAAGATGGCGATGTAGGCGGATTTCAATGCATTCCCGAGTTATTCCAAAATCTAGAAGGCTGGATCAAAACGCAACCTGAAGATCGCAACCCAATGTCCCCAGACATAACAGGACTTGAAATCACCAATATCAACATGGATGCTGGTGATTTGCTTATATTTAACAGCCTACTTGCTCATGGCATAAGACCCAACCGTTCAGAAAATCGTGTGCGTATGGCTCAGTATGTTTCCATGCACCCAGCTGAAGAAAGCAATGAATCTGAGCGTCAGGTACGCATCGACAGCTGGCGTAACCTTGAAGCACCCAAGCGCGACGCATTCCCTGGTGATCCTCGTAATTGGGAAAAGAAAAATGCTGACGTAGCAGTCTTGACATCCTTAGGTAAAAAACTACTGGGGCTTGAACACTGGTACTCGAGCTAGAAGGTTTGACTATCTTGCTAAAGCTCGATACGGCTTTATGTTATAACGCCTAAATTGGTTTTGCCCTAATCGACCAAAAGGTTTATTAGGGCAAAATACCAGCCTAAACTTTTCCTCAGCAATT
>CAYGTA010000596.1:0-2686 GCA_964352605.1 uncultured bacterium
GTTTAGAGTGAATCTAAGTTAGGTGAAAGAAAGCTGTTTCTATGATTCATAAGTTTCAAACTTGACTGAAACTTATGAATCTTCTATACTTCCGCTATGAGGAAGTTTCAGAAATGTCTGAAATAAATAAAAAAAGACAAGCTTATATAGAAGAATTCTCTTTTGCGATGGAAAGCTTTGGGCTTTCCCGCATGGCAGGACGCGTATTTGCTGCCCTGCTCATAGCTGACCCAGCTGAACAATCAGCAGAAGACTTAGCCACACAACTCAAAGCCAGCAGAGGCGGCATAAGCGGAGCCGTTAACCTCTTGGAGCACGCG
This sequence comes from uncultured bacterium, assembly GCA_964352605.1. GTDB lineage: Bacteria > Deinococcota > Deinococci > Deinococcales > Trueperaceae > JAHEBB01. Next base: position 321 of record CAYGTA010000596.1, read on the forward strand.
GGTCTTATAGAACGAACACGAAAACTAGGTGACCGACGAGACTACTTCAGAAACAAACCCAACGCCATGTACGAATCTTTAAAAGCAAGCACCCTCATGATTACGCAATTTACCAGCCTTGTAGACAAAGGCTTCGAACTCATTAACAAAGATGACTCAGAGGTATCTCGGGGCCTAATTGATTTAAAAGAATACATAAGCTTTTTTAACGCAGAACTCCCTAAATTATTCGAACGTTTTGAAGCTTCTTTACGAGAAAAAGAAAAAACCTAGCCCTTTACTTAAATTCAAGAAGTCCCTAAATACAAGCGAACAAAAAACTCAAACTTTAACAGCAACCTTAAAAACATAACAAAGGAGATAAGTGTGACCACATCCGTAGCAAAACTCGCATGGCGAAACCTATGGCGACACAAACGCCGCACCCAACTACTCTTAGCCGTCGTTGCATACGCTACCATCGCCATTATTTTCTTCTGGGGCTACTACGACGGTTTCATAGGCTCACTACTAGGCGGGCAAGCTCGCTACCTGAGTGCCCCCATCATGATACAAAGCGAAGCCTACCGAACCGACCCAGACCCAGAAAACCAACTACCCCCACTCGACATAACAAGCCAACTCAGTAACTTTGAAGGCGTAAGAGCCATAGCACCAAGACTCGAGTTTCAAGCTTTACTACGCTCTCCCTACAAAACACTGGGGTCACAAGTACGCGGGGTAGACCCCAATTTAGAAGCCCAAGTAAACGACATACCCCAAAAAATAAATGAAGGCCGCATGCTAGAAAAGCAAGGCGAAATCATTTTAGGCATAAAACTAGCGCAAGAGCTAGATGTGCGCATAGGCGAACGCCTTGCCCTAGACGTGCAATCACTCGCCGGTTCACAAGGCACAGGCTTACAAGTTGTAGGTTTTATAACAAGCAACATAAAACCTGTTGACGAGCACATGGCAATCATGCACATAGCTGACGCTCGAACTTTAACAGGCGTTGAAACTCAAACAGGATTAGTTTTAGATGTAAAGCAGGGTAGTGAAATAGTAGTTGCGCAAGCCCTTAATCAATCAGGCATTTTGCCAGCAGGCATTGCTGCTTACTCTGTTTCAGATTTGCTAGGCGGTCTTATGGGCGCTATAGAAGATAAACGTGGTGCCATGGTTCCCATAATCATGATTATTGCCTTATTTGCGGCGGTAACCGTAATGAGCACCGTCATTGTCAGCGTAATAGAACGCACCCGAGAATTTGGCGTCATAACCGCATTAGGCTTAAATCAAATGCAAATCGCTCGCATGGTCACCCTAGAAGCCATATACACAACCTTTATAGGCTTTGTGGTTGGCGCAATTGCAGGTTTTTCCTTTAACGCAATCATGACCGCAAGCAACATAATGGGACCCTTCATGAATACCTTCTACGGTAACTACCTAAGAGGCCTCGCTATAAGTGATGAATTTGTTTTTGCAGCCAGCCTAAGCTACCTAGCATGGGCAGCAACCACCATCATTTTTGCAGCTGTACTAGCGATTGTTGTACCCGGAAGGCGCGTACGCAACCTAAACCCAGCTGAAGCTATGAGAGCCAGTTAAAAGAACCAAAAAGTTTTTCCTGAAAGGAAAACATGAAACAAGTGTTAATAGGACTAAGCTTGCTAGTCATAAGCTTTAGCAGCGCACAAGAAGACCCACTCGCCATTGTTGACCGCATACTCAACAACCTACGCGGCGAATCACAAATAGCCACGCTAGAAATGACCGTAACAAGACCCGACAAAGAAACCAACTACACCATGCGCATATACAGCCAAGGCGAAGAAAAAGGACTCACTCGAGTGATTGCCCCTTCACGAGACGCTGGGCAAGCTTTTTTGAATGATGGCGATAATGTCTTCATTTATAACCCACGCTTAAAGCGCGTACTAAGACTACCCCCAAGCGGCCAAAGCGACTCCTTTTTAGGGTCAGATATTTCTTACAATGACCTAGCAGGCGATGACCTGCGCGAAAACTACACAGCTAGCATTTTAGAAGAAAATGAAACAAGCATCAGCCTAACGCTAAGCCCCACCGAAAATGCCCCTACCCCCTACGGAAAAATTGTACTCACAGCAGAAAAACCCAGCTACGCACCCACCAACATCACCTACTACGATCAACGAGATAACGCTGTAAAAGAAAACATCATTTCAGACTATGCAGAAGTTGAAGGGCGCTACATACCGCAACGCTTCGAAGTCAAAGACCTACTCAAAGAAGGCTACAGCACCCTCATAACTTGGACAGACACACAATTTGGTGTAAGCATTCCAGAAGCCTGCTTCTCACAAAACGCCCTAGAACGAGAAGGAGTTTGTGAATAATGA
>CAYGTA010000597.1:0-2678 GCA_964352605.1 uncultured bacterium
TCACAGTGAGCAGTTGAGTAGCTTTACCCTCAACCCCAAGTTCAGCTTTGAATTGATCATCTCATTAAAAACAGTATGACGTTTGTTCCTTGGCGAGATCGAAGAGAGCTGGCTAAAGACCTGAAAGCTATGTACACAGCTGATAGTGAAAAAACAGCTGAAGAAGCCCTCACAGCTTTTGAAGAATTATCAGAAAAACTATCCGACAGTAGCTCAAATCTGGCGTAGAAACTGGCTGAATATCATTCCTATTTTTGATTATCCAGCTGATATTAGAAAAGCTATCTATACCACCATTGTTATCGAATCCTTGATTTACAGCCTTAAAGAACCGCTCAAGAACAGAGGTGCTTTTCCAACGGAAGATTCTTTAATGAAGGTTCTTTATTTGGCGATCAACAAGGCTTCGACTAAAAGGGCCATGCCTATTCACAACTGGATGCAAGTTCTAAATTGGTTCGCGCAACTATTCGATGATAATCTTCTAGACGGGCTTGATACACAAAATCGCTGATACCCTCAAAACATGAAGTGGTATGTTTGAGTGACTCGGGGGCCGTAATACGGATATATTTATGATTCACAAGGCAGGGTCGAACTGTCAAGTTCGATCTTAATAATTATTTTTAAAAGTGTTTTAGAATCTTATTAAATTAGACAACAATGAATTAACCATCTTATCGCCGAACCGCCCGAAGGAGGAATAAGACAAAATGAGCAATCAACTAATCATAAAAAAGATTGAAGTGCATCATTATCAATGGGATGTGAAAGACCTAAGTGCAGATGAATACTACAACGGCTTCAACACAGTTTACGCGCCTGGAGCAAAGTCGAAACTGACTGGTCACATTCTAAGAATCATTACAGACAAGGGAATCGTTGGCGAGTTTGTAGGAGGCGTCAATAGCGACTACGGGCAGATGGAAATGTTTCTGCACTACTTGATCGGCAAGAATGCGTTGCAAAGGGAATTGATCTACAACGATGTGAAACGAGCCTTACGTAAGTATGATCGGATGAGTATGGGGCCAGTAGATATCGCCCTGTGGGATATCGCTGGAAAGTTCTACAGTGCACCCATATGGGAACTGCTCGGAGGGTACCGGAAGAGTGTACCCGCCTACGCCTCTACCTATCATGGTGATGAAAATGGAGGTCTGGATAGCCCTGAGGCGTTCGGAGAATTCGCCGTACAGTGCAAGGAGATGGGTTATAGGGGCTTCAAAATTCATGGTTGGAGCCATGCTCCCATCCAGCGGGAGGTAGCAAATGTGCTTAAAACCCGGGAAATGGTTGGTCCGGAGATGGATCTCATGCTCGACCCTGCCTGCGAGTACGAGACCTACGCAGATGCCTTGAAGGTAGGAAGGGCTTGCGACGAAGCTAATTTCTACTGGTACGAAGATCCTTTTAAAGACGGTGGCCTCTCCTTTGCTGCCCATCGGCGACTCAGACAAGCACTCAAGACGCCCATCTTGATGGGTGAGCACGTACGAACTCTGGAGCCCAAAGTAGACATGGCCATAGCCGAAGCCACCGACTATATGCGTGTCAACCCAACATACGACTTGGGAATCACCGGTGCAATGAAGGTCGCCCACGCGGCCGAAGGGATAGGCATGGACCTAGAAATACACGCGCCTGGCCCAGCACAACGGCACTGCATGGCGGCAGTCCGAAACGCTAACTACTACGAGTTAGGATTGGTGCATCCAAAAGCTGCCAGCTCGTCTCCCCCTATCTATACCAACTATAGCGATGCGCTGGATGCCATCGACGAAAATGGACATGTGCCCGTACCTGACGGTCCAGGACTAGGCGTGGATATCGATTGGAACTACGTTGAGAAACACCGGGTAGGGATCACGACTTATCCGAAGTAATGAAAGTGATCTTTAGGCTTGGTTCGTTTGAACAGTTCTCCTGAAAGTCGTGTTGATTAAATAGAATCTAGAAATTATTAGATCGGTAGCGACTTTAGCTACAATAGTTAGACTCCAGCCAATCTTGGTATCAAATTTTTCAACACAAGATGATATTGGTGGCGAACCTAAGACAGCTATCAAAACGTGAGTATTTTTAGTTGAAACGAGCACAAATTGAAACTTGCAGTTTTTATATTTAGCCTCAAAATATTTATGAAGGAGTTAACCACAATATTGTCTTGCGGCAGAACCGTTGCAATCAACCAAGCCCAATTTGCTCTAACCTGCTTCTAAAACATCAAAGCATAAGTCATGAGTTTGTAAGGCATCTTGATAGGAGCTGTACAGATGGGAGCTGTTAGCTTCTTTAACCGCTTTTAAAAATGCCTTGTTTTGGATTTCTAAAAGATTGTTAGCATGCTTGAGTTCACGCGTCCCCGTTTTGTCTTCAATCGTTATTCCAGCGAGCGTAATTGTAATTAAGTAGCCTTCACCAATTAGTTTTAAGTATATTTCTGATCCGCCTTCTAGTAAGCAGGTTGCTGTAAATACACCTTTTGCTCCTTTATCAAAAGCTAGTAAAGCTGTGCTTGTATCTGCCACAGTCATATTAGGATAGTCTGTACGTGCATGAAAGTCTGCTGTAGCTGTTAAGACTTTTGCTTCTCCAACTAAGTAGCGAGCTAAATCAAAAAGATGAGTGGCTTGCTCCACCATCTGCCCACCTGAACCTGCTTGGTCTTGCCACCA
>CAYGTA010000598.1:0-2669 GCA_964352605.1 uncultured bacterium
AACTCTTTTAAATATCTAAAAATAACCTCGATACACTAGATATCGAGGTTATTTTTTTAGTATAGCGTTTCCACGAATGCTTGCACCATCACACCATTGGTGCGACCACTGAACCTATATTATCTGAATCCTAGGGGAGTAAAAAACAAACCAACTCAGTCGCTGCTGCAATATTTCTTGAAACTGCGAAGTAGAATCAAGGTCTATAAAACGTACTTACTTAAATCTTCATCTTCAACAATGGCTTCTAATTTCTTCTCTACATAGGCCTTATCAATTTTTACCAGACCCAAGTTTGTACCAAAACTAACATCTTCTAGTACAGTTTCAAGAATAGTGTGTAAGCGCCTTGCACCTATGTCTTCTACCTCTTGATTGACTTGTTCAGCATATTCTGCAATGGCTACAATACCCGACTCAGTGAATTCTAAATCTGTACCATCTACATTTAAAAGAGCTTTGTACTGCATAGTCAAGGAGTGCTGAGTTTGGGTAAGTATGCGCTGAAAATCAGCAGCAGATAACTCTTCTAGTTCAACTCTAATAGGAAAGCGACCTTGCAACTCTGGTATTAGATCACTAGGCTTAGCAACACTAAAAGCACCCGCAGCTATAAAGAGCACATGATCTGTTTTCATAGCGCCATAACGCGTATTTACTTGCGTACCTTCAACTACAGGCAATAAATCTCTTTGAACGCCCTCACCACTTACGTCACCGCCCCCTCGAGTACCTTCTTCACTAGCTATCTTATCAATTTCATCTAAAAAGACAATGCCTTGGTTTTCAGCACGATAAATGGCTTCTCTGGCAACTTCGTCATAATCTATTAGTTTTTCAGCTTCTTCGCCTTGAAGTATTTTTCTGGCTTCTTTAACAGTCGTTTTACGTCTCACTTTTTTGTTTGGCATAACGCCTTTGAGCATGTCTTGAAGGTTCATGCCCATTTCTTCCATGCCGGGCATCATGACGCCTACACTGGGTTTGTCATCTTTAATTTCAATTTCTATAGTGCGATCTTCCATTTGGCCTGCTTCTAGCAGGGTACGCATTTTTGTGCGTCCTTCTTCAGTTCCGCCCGGCAAAAGAATATCAAGCAGCTTTTCTTCGGCTGCTAATTTTGCTTTTTCAACAACAGCTTCTTTTTTTTCTGTTTCAACAAGCACATAAGATGCTTGAGCTAAGTCGCGTACAATAGAATCTACATCTCGGCCTACATAGCCAACTTCAGTAAATTTAGTTGCTTCGATTTTTATGAAGGGAGCTTTGGCTAGTTTGGCTAATCGACGAGCAATTTCGGTTTTACCTACCCCCGTGGGACCTATCATAATGATATTTTTAGGGGTAACTTCTGATTGTAGTTCTTCGCTTAGTTGACGACGGCGGTAGTGATTACGTAAGGCAACGGCAACACTACGTTTTGCTTTATTTTGACCAATGATATTTTGATCTAAGATTTCAACAATTTCTAAGGGTGTTAAACCTTTAGCAGTTTGGACAATGGCTTCTGCGTTACTCATGATGCGTCCTTTTCAGTACTTTCATTATTTTCCTCTTCACTACTTACCTTTAGTACCGTTGCGTTTCCACTCGTATAAATATCTATACTGGCTGCAATTTCTATGGCTTTGCGTACTATTTCTTCTGCCCCAAGGTCTGTGTTTTTCAGAAGTGCAAGTGCGGCTGCTTGTGCAAACGCCCCTCCTGAGCCTGTTGCAGCTACAGGCTCATCTGGTGACACCACATCACCTACACCTGATATAAGTAGGATGCGCTCAGCATCTGCAACTATCATCATGGCTTCAAGATTTCTGAGCATACGATCTGTACGCCATTCTTTAACCATATCTACAGAGGCTTTAAGAAGGTTGTTTTTAGAACTTGATAGGTAGCCTTCAAATTTTTCCAGTAGCGTAAAGGCATCTGCCGTTGCGCCAGCGAAACCTGTAAGCACTTTTCCGTCAGCAAGGGCGCGTACTTTTATAGCGCCTGTTTTCATAATGGTGTCACCCAAAGTTACTTGACCATCTCCTGCTAGTGCAGAAACGCCATCTTTATGGACAGCAACTATGGTTGTTCCGTGCATTTTTATATTCATAGACTTAGTTCTTTCTGTGGCTTGCTTAGATAATTTAAATTAGGATGAAGCATGAAGAAGTATTTTAATAGATAGCTTAAGACAGCTTCACGATTCAATATTTTCATTTTCTGAGTCATAGTAGCAGGTTTGCCATAATTTAATGTAAGTCAAGAATCTTGACATGACCATTATAAGGTTTCTTACGATTGAATTACCCAAATCAAACCTAAACAATTAGCATACAGAGTCTAAAAATGAACTTGGCATACTAACTAACAGAAGGAACACAACCTTCAGCGCAAACCCTGCGCACGAAAGGAACACAATGAAAAAGAATATTAAAAATGGACTCTTAGCAATAGCCGGTTCAGGTCTCATCATTGCAGGCTTAGCCAGCGTAAGTGCACAACAAAATAGTCTTAATACCAACGAACTACAAACCATACAAGGCAAAATGAGACATGGCAATTCTGGCAAATTTGGTCAAGGCAAATTTATGGGTGGCATAGGTCAAAGAGGCAGCTTAGGCATGCTAGGCAACATGAGTGAAGGTAGCACCATAACCGCCACCTTTTATGATGGTGACCCA
>CAYGTA010000599.1:0-2667 GCA_964352605.1 uncultured bacterium
TTAGTATCAAAAGTATTTCCACGATTAATGATTGTTAAAGCAGACACTAGGTTTTGTGATAGAACTACTACAAAAAATGAAGAGATGCTTTTAAGCATCTCTTCGTAAACCTTGCACTTATAAAGCTTTAACTTCCGGGAGGACCGGGAGGGCCTTGAGGACCCTGAGGGCCTTGTGGACCTTGTGGGCCTTGAGGACCTCTATCGCCATCATCACCGTCGTCTCCATCATCACCTTGAGGACCACGAGGACCCTCAGGACCACGCTCACCATCATCACCCGCAGGACCAGCGGGACCACGCGCGCCTGTGTCACCTTTAGGACCTTGAGGACCAACAGGACCTTCAGGACCAATACAATCCAGACTATCAAAACGACCATCCAGATTAATATCTTCATCTAAATCTTGATTACCGTCACCATCAGTATCCCAGCAAGACAAACCATCTTGCCCTGCAATACCCTGAGGACCTTGCGGACCAGCAGGACCTTGTGGACCAGCAGGGCCAGCAGAGCCGGCAGGGCCTTCCGGACCAGATACACCCTGAGGACCAATGACACCCGCAGGGCCTTGCGGACCCATAGCACCATCAGCACCCGCAGGACCTTCCAGACCTACTTCACCCATAGGACCTTGTGGACCAGCAGGACCTTGAGGGCCAGCAGGACCTTGAGGGCCAGCAGGACCACGTAAATCACCAGCTTCTAAGGCTGCCTTTAAGTTAGTCACCTCAGCATTAAGCTGAGCAATCGTGCCACGCGCATCAGCAAAGCCACAGTCAGCACTCTCATTCAACTTTTCAAGAACCTTAGTCACCAAAAAGGCAGTCTGATACCCCGTCAAGAACCCATCCCCATTTAAACGACCCTCAGGAAACGCCTCAGATAAAGCTAAACGCTCGAGCTCTGCAACATAAGCGATCGACCAGTGTCCTTCTGGAACATCTGAAAATCTAAAACCTGAATCAGCTTGAGCTTGACAGCCTGTTGTGTTGTCAATCGTTCTTAAAAGTTCACCCATAAGCAGTGCAGCTTGGTAGCCCGTTAGAGTATCTTCACCTAAAAAAGAACCATCTGGAAAAGAAATGCTTAAGCCCGCATTACTTAACGTGCTTAAAGAATCACCTTTCCAGTTTCCTTGTGCGGTTTGAACAACCCCAAAGCCAACAAGCGCAAGGCAAGTCAGTGTAATAAGTATTCGCCTCATTGTTAACCTTCCTTCCTAATCATTGTGTGCTCACTTTTTTAATCCCCAGTGTTTATACTAGAAGCCTTATTTCAGCTCGCTCAAAATGTATAAGCTAACGACCTATACGTTTCGTCTAGCTAGTATAAGTACGTCAGAATACCTTATTCCTAATTAAAGCTTATGAAAGCGCCTAATAATTTAAGTCATCCTTAAGCTTTTGTTCCTAAAGAAGCCAGTCAGACTAGTAGTATTTCAGCTACTTAAGTAACGCGCAAACGTAGTTAAGCCTCTAACATGACATGAATACGACCATCACGATTATGCAAAAAACCAGCCTTATACCCACCCCGCACCGCGAGAAGCTCAGACAAGACACTCACCGCAATTTCCTCAGGCGTATCAGCACCCACATCCACACCAATAGGATTACGCACTCGAGCTAACTCTTGCTCAGTGGGCATAAACCCTTCTTCTTTTAAAGCAGCAAGCATATCGTCATAGCGTGAACGAGGCCCCAACACTCCAATATACGGCGCAGGTGTATCCAGTAAAAATTTTAGACTTTCTTTATCACGCTCTAAATGGTGATTCATAATAATCGCGTAACTACGTGGCCCCAAAACAACCTTCTCAGCAAAGCCACTCGGATGCGTACGAATAAGCTGCTTGGCTTGCGGGAAACGCTCTGTCGTAACAAACGCATGGCGCGCATCAATAATCGTGACATTAAACCCCAGTGAATGCCCAAACGCAGCCATCGGAATAGCATCATGCCCAGCACCAAACACAACAAGCTCAGGCGCAGGAATATTCACATCAAGAAAAATATCCACAGTTGCATTAGCAAGCTGTACAGTCTTAGCAACTGAACGCGGGTACAACTCAGCCATCTTTTCTTTCGCTAAGTCTAAAAACTCAGCATCTAAAGCAGCGTCTCCTAAAGAGCCCGTTGTCTGCCCTAAGTCATCAACAAAGAAACGTGCGCCCTTAACAACAGCAGAATCCTCAGACTCAATAACCGTAACTAAACACGCAGCCTGCTGCTCACGTACCGCCTTTAGCCACAAGGCATTCTCAATTCCTTTATCAAACGGTTCAATATAAACATCTACCGCGCCCCCACAACCAAGCCCTAAGCCCCAAACCAAATCTTCATCAAGATCAAAAAAATGAACTTTTGAATCACCAGATGCCATGACCTGCTTAGCAATTTCACCAACCTCTTGCTCTAAACAACCACCAGAAATCATGCACACCTGATTCCCGCTAGCATCAATAAGCATTTTGGTACCCTCACGACGATACGCACTCCCCTTAACACGCACAACAGTTGCAATAGCTGCATCTAAACCCGCAGCTTGCGTATCATCAATTGCGTTAAGTAATCTAATCACTTCTTGCATAACGCCTCCAAATATCTAGTCATTACAGTCTAAAGCTAGACAGCAAAAGAAACGGTTATGCGGAGCGCAATCGCA
>CAYGTA010000600.1:0-2658 GCA_964352605.1 uncultured bacterium
AATTACATCTAGCTGATTCTTAACGAAACTGCTAAGCTTTAAAACATGCATCATTTCGGACAAACCCGCACTCGAGTGACTCGCCGTCATGCCTTTATTGCGCCTGATGGTTATGTTGAGACGCCTTTAAGTAATTGGAAGCTTAGTTCTGGTATTGTGCTTATTTCACCTCAAATGGGCGCGCGCTTTACGCAGTATTTTACGCTTATGCAAGAGGGTGGTGAGGGTGCGCCACCTTTGCCTGGGGTGGAGCGTTTTATTTTTGTGCTTGAGGGTAGTGTTCATGTGCAAACTGAAGCAGATACGCTTAAGTTAGACGCGAAGGGTTTTGCGTTTTTTCCTGCTGATGAGCCGCATATTATTACGGCAACTAGTCAAACAAAACTGAATGTTTATGAGCGTCGTTTTGTGCCGAATGAAAGTGATGAACCTTTGCCTATTGTAGCGGGTAACGAGCAGGATGTTAAGGGGGAAGCGTTTATGGGTAACCCTAATTTGCTGGTAAAGAAGTTTTTGCCTGATGACGCTCGTTTTGATATGGCTGTGAATACTATGAATTTTCAGCCTGGTGCTGTTTTACCTTTTGCTGAGACGCATTTTATGGAGCATGGCATGCTTATGCTTTCTGGCGGTGGTATTTATCGTTTAGATGATGATTGGTATCCGATTCAGAAGGATGATGTCTTGTGGATGGGGCCTTTTTGCCCGCAGTGGTTTGGTGCTTTAGGTAATGAACCTTCGAGTTATTTGCTTTACAAAGAATGCAATCGTGATGTTTTTAGTTTTGAGAAGCTTAGTTAAGTGCAGTTAAGCGTTAATCAAACCCGTTTGAGTCGTGAGCTAGAAAAGCTGGCTGGTTTTTCTTCTGCCCCTGCGCCTGCTGTAACTCGAGTTTTGTATAGTCCTGAAGATTTGGCAGCTCGAGTGTTCTTTAAAGCTTTGTGTGAAGAGGCAGGGCTTATTGTTCGTGAAGATGCTTTGGGTAATACCTTTGCGCGTTGGTTGGGTAGTGAGCCTGATTTAGCTGCGGTTGCGACGGGTTCTCATATTGATGCTATTCCTTTTTCTGGCATGTATGACGGCACGGTAGGTGTGCTGGGTGGCCTTGAGGCTATACGCGCGTTGCAAGCGGCAGGTTTTAAACCTAAACGCAGCATTGAGCTTATTTTGTTTACGGCTGAAGAGCCGACACGGTTTGGGGTGGGTTGTTTAGGCTCTAGGGCCATGTCGGGTGTTTTAAATACTGAGGGTATAAAAGCCCTTAAAGATGAAGAGGGCTTTAACCCTGATGAGGTCCGTCAGAGTGTTGGGTTTGCAGGTGATTTGGCAGATACGCGTTTGCCTGAAGGGTTTTATGAAGCTTTTGTAGAGTTGCATATAGAGCAAATGCCGCAACTCGAGCGTTCTTCTATTCCTATTGGTGTGGTTACGGCGATTGCTGCGCCTGCTACCTTGCATATTACGCTTGAGGGTAGTGGGGGTCATGCGGGTGCTGTCTTAATGCCTGAGCGTAAAGATGCTTTGGTGGCGGGTGCCAAAATTGCGCAGGCTGTTGAGGAGATTGCTTTGGCGACGGGTAGTATTGATTCTGTTGCAACGGTGGGCATCTTTGATGTTCATCCTCGGGCGGTTAATAGCATTCCGAGTAAGCTTTTTATGAGTGTTGATGTTCGTGATACTGATCTTATGCGTCGTGATGGCATGGTTAAAGCTATTAAGCGTGCCGTTGCTAGCATTTCGGCTGAGCGTAAACTCAAAGCAGTTGTTGAAACTTTAAATGCTGACCCGCCTGCAAGCTGTGCAGATGCCATTATTAAAGCGTCAGAAGTTTCAGCGAAAGAACTCGAGCTTGCTACCTTGCCTATGGTGAGTCGTGCTTATCATGATGCTCTTTTTATGGCTCGACTGTGCCCTACAGGTATGATTTTTATTCCTTGTAAGGATGGTCTTAGTCATAGGCCAGATGAGTATAGTTCACCTGAGGCGATTGAGCGTGGTGTTGGTGTTTTGGCTAGAACCTTAGCTAAGCTGTCACAAAGCTGAGTCGCAGTTTTGGCAGTTGTTGTATTTGAGCCAATTTAAGGCGTCTGATCGTTCTGAAAATATTTCCATATTTAGCTTTGCTAAATGAGCTTGGGTCTCTTTGAGTAGTTGCATGGTTTTTTTGGAGCTTTCTGTGTAAGAAAGTATAGCTTTTGCGTTTAAGCCTCTATACTTTCCTAGTTCTTGTTGTGCTTCAAAAGAATAGGTGTAGCTGTTTATTTCGTTCATGAGTACGCAATAGGGTGGGGTGAGATGGTGCTGTATGGCATCATGGTAACTGTCAATGTGTTCTTTTGTCAGCTCTACCCCTTCATCTATAAATACTTCAGCAAAATTATCATTGAGTTTAAGGATTTTTCCAAATCCCATTCTGATGAGTGACATGCTGCCTCCAAGTACCTCCTCTCTGGGAACTACATGGATTGCTCTACTGACTTAACATGCCTTTAATTAACCGCAGTTAAATGATTGGGGTTTAAAAAATTGTAAACGTTTGAGCGCATCCTCTTTCGACTACGGTATAACTATATCACGCTAGAAGATGTAAGTTCTTAACGTTTGTTAAGTAAGATGAGTCATTAACCTAAGTCAACTATGCTGCCAATTATCAGGGTC
>CAYGTA010000601.1:0-2649 GCA_964352605.1 uncultured bacterium
TTCACGTTTAATTCCTTAAGGAATTAAACGTGGTCTTGGAGCATTGAAACAGCTACCAAGTCCGAATGGAACGAACTAAACGCTAAGAGAGTTTATGAACTGTACTTTCGGACTTGGTATTACTAATTGGCAAAGCCTACTGTGCAGCGCTGATAGTCACATCCGGGCTTTCAGGCATGATATTTCCGTTACGATCATGAATGGGCTGGTTTTTTAGATCTTCACGACGGGCACGACGATAAAAGATTTTGGCTCTGCGTTCTTTTATCTCTCGAATTTGTAGACGTAATTTTTCGGTCACAACGAAAACCAACACATAATCAATACCCCGACGGCCACTTTGTAAAATCTCTATATCTTCAGCCTTAAGCAACTCCGAAAGCTTAAGAGGCATTTTTAAGATGGCCTGCCTGTCTCCGTACAAAGTAAAGGCAATGAGGTCTGACTTGCGACGCCCCTCTGAACTAAACATTTCTATTTTTTGTTCTTTACAAAAAGCATGTAACAGCATCTCAATGTGCTTCGCACGATCATTATCAATAACTCGCATAACGCTATGCTAGCAACAAAAATATCCCTCCCCCTCTCACTTGTCACAGACGAAAGACTAAGTATAAATAGCATTAAAAAAGCCAATGAAATTCTCTTCAACAACGTCACTAAAGAATAGTGCAATGCAAACCATTCCACTGCCACGCCACTACTAGAAGCTCTAAATTAAGTGAAGAATCTGCTGAAAAAAGCTTTACTTTAAGCCATTATGAGTAACATGGTACGCTATGTTATTTACTTGGTATGCAAAAAGGAGCTAAATGCTTAAATTCACTCCTCTCGCTTGGTTAAGTCTTTGCTTTTTATTAAGCTTTAATAGTCTAAGCTTCGCGCAACAAAGCGCTAACAGTTACTACCAGCAGTGCCTTCGTTTTGAAGCTGCCGGAGATTACCTAACAGCGCAACAAAGCTGCCTAACAGCTCTAGAAATCAATCCACAATTAACAAGCGCCACCTTAGCTCTCGCTCGAGTTAATCTTTCTTTAGGGCGTCTCGGTCCTGCTGAAACAGGTTTACGCCAGTTGCAATCACAAATCAGTGATCCTGAAGTGAGTCTTTTGCTTGCTGATATTATGATAAGAAGTGGTCGCTTTGCTGAGGCTGAAGGTGCTTTAGGTAGGGCATCTAGCCAACTTGCGGCAAGTCCAAACCAGCAGCAAGAAGCTCAACTCAATTTCTTTTTAGGTACCTTAAAAGAAGCTCAAGGAGACTTTGATCCTGCTTTGGGTTATTACCAAAAAGCAGTTGGGCTTAGTAGTCTAAATGCTAATTTTTTACTAGCCAAAACAAATCTTCTTTTCCGCTTGGGTAATTTAGCAGAAGTTCAGCAAGAAATTGAAGATTATCAGGCTTTAAGTTCTGATACGAGAAATCCCGAATTACTTTCATTGTTAGCAAAAACCTACTGGGCGCAGAGCCGCCTTACAGACGCTTCAACCAGCTTTGAAGCTGCCATTAATCAACGTAATTCACGCGATGGGCAAAGACAAAGTCAAGATTTACTTTCTTTAGCCATGACGTATTATGGGCAAGGTAATACAGAAGCAGGGAATTTAGCTTTTAGAGATGCTTTACGTCGTGGTATTTCTGTTCTAGATTTATTGATTGCCGTTATTCCGTGGGCAATCCTATTAATCTTAACCATAGGTATTCACTTGTGGGGCGAAAGTCAGATTCAGGCTCGTGAAGGTTTAGAAGCCATTGAGTACCCAGAATTGTGGAAACTTGGTGATGTCTACAGTGCCCTGTTTCTATCTATTGCCGTTGCTATGTTTTCTGCCTTGGCCTTTAGTTTATTACGCTACAGTAATTACCTAGCTGTCATTACACCCATTCAAAGCGCAGAGGTACGTAGTATTTTTGTCATTGTTTTTTCTCTTATGGTAACAGGCATAAGCATTTGGCGAGTACAGAAAAATGGTTGGGATATTTTTGAAAAGCTCGTGGGTTCTACCAGCTCAACTTTAACAGGTGTCATTGTTGGTCTTGCTTTTTTAGCCGTAACCATAGCTTATTTGTATTACATGCCAGATACCGGTTGGTTCTCAGGGTTTTACCTGAACTTTCGTCGCATAACTCCCTTACTGTTAGCAGCAGCCGTATTGATTCCTTTTAGCCAGCTGTTCTTCAATGCCTTTGCCTTACCTGTACTAGAAAAGCGCTACACACATCCTTTACCTCTTTTTATTGCTGCCGCTCTCTTTGCACTAGTATTTGCTCAACCCCTCATACTGCTACTCGCACTCGGTCTTATTTCAACAGAGCTTTACCGACGCACAAATAGTGGCTTTAACTTGGTTTTGGCCCACATGATTTTAAATGTTGGCCTACTCTTAGCAGTTTCATTTTTACCTTGGGTACGGTCACTATTCGTTTAAATCTGGGCAACTCAAAATAAATACTTTAAAAGGACATCTCAAAGCTTAATCGCTTCTAAAGATGTCTTTTTTTTGGTCTCAATAACTGTTTTAACTTCAAGCCAATACCAAGTCCGCTTAGGAGCGTATAAATTTATTTAGAGTGTATTAAGCCCATGATCGAACTTGGTATAAGAAGTCTCTTTAACGGCTAAGAATTAACGATTTAAACTAACAATTG
>CAYGTA010000602.1:0-2636 GCA_964352605.1 uncultured bacterium
CACACTATCTGTAAGACTTCCATGCTCTTGGCGATTCTGATAAAAACTTGTATAGCTCCTATTAACTTTGTCGGTTTGGAAGTCAATAATGAGCTGACTCCCCTTTTTTGTTTGTTTATGTTGTTCATTAAAGCTAGCGTATTGTTTGAGCGTTGCTTCTAGCTCTTTACTTAGGTCATGAATAGATCCTTTTGCACCACTTCGCACCTCTACTCCATACTGAGCATTTTTTTGCAAGCAATATAAAAGAACATGCGCAAGTGTCGCAACTTGTTCACGCGGTGACCTATTTGCCCAGCTTGAAACCTCATATAAAAATTTCGAAATATCCCTCATAATCTAAGTGCCTTCCTATATTCGTATCTCTGCAGCACTATACTGCTTACCTACAGCTGCTTTACCTAAGCGGGCTTGACCAAGCAAGGATGAATTAATAATAAATCCACAGTTAGAAACGTAGTTTATTGTTACATCCCAAGGCTTTGATGACAAGAGTTTAAACCAATCTTGCCACCAACCATAATCATAGTTAATTTCCACCTCAGCTAAATCTTCAAACAACCCTCTTTGAGCAGACAAAAGCGCTGCAAATAATTGCTGATAGCCATAAGGCACTGAATGTACAACATCAACCCAAGCATTCTCTTGCTCAATTGGCGACAACCTTACCAAAACAGACGACAACGGACTCACATAGGTGCGAGAAAATGTTTCAAGAAAATTAAGATCATTAAAACGAACTGTAGCATCGTGATTTACCTGAAAACTCCCTTCACCAAAATACAGGCCTGCTTCAGGATATAACTGTTTTAATTTGAGTAAAAAATTAAGAGCATACTCGAGTAGTTCTGAAAGTAAATTGAGCTCAATTGGCTCTTCTAAATCAAAATATGGTTCTTGTTTAATTAACAAGGGTAAAATATCGAAAATACTTACTTGATTTGAAAACCCAAGCTTAACTTTTTTATGCCCTCGAGAACTACCAAAACCAGGCATTTCTGATGCGACAAGTACCCTATCTTTAAGCTCATCAAGTTGCTTAAAATGGGCGCCCAAGCTTAAAGCGTACTCTTTTAACCACGTTGCATTTGTAGACAAGTTGCCAGGTGGAATCCAAAAGCACTGAAGTTTTTGTCCTGATTTAAAGCCGTACTTTCCAAAACCCTCTATAGCAAACGTACCGTTTAAACTATCAAGCAACAGAAAACTCTGCCATGCTGCCTCATCACCCTCTCCCCAAAACAGGTATTCAAGTGTGCTTTTAGTAGCTCGTTGGGCTTTTTGTCTTTCATAAAAATCTCTAAAGAGCTGCGATCTTGCGCTTTCTAGAGGACTCATATGCGCATGAAAATGGATGACTAAATCATGTCTTGTAAAAAGCTCTAAGGCTTCTTGAGCACGTGATTCCAAGCCATTACTTATATCATTGTCCTTTAGTTTAAACGTCATGACTAACGGATTTAACCAGCCTATGCTTGGGTAGGTCTTAAAAACATTTTCGTCACTCATAGCTGACAGATAAAAGGTTTCCGTTCGCGCAGAACCAATACTCTCAAAATCTTGAACGCTAATCAATTGAAAAAAAACACCTAAGTGCTCATCTTGAGATGCACTTAGGGCATCTGGAAAGCAAATAGGCTCATCTGCATAGCTTATTTTTTTATAATGCGCCCGATACGTATTATCATAAACAAAAACAATAAAGTCATTGCGCTTGTAGTCTGCAGATAGATACAGTACATTTTTTTCAAGAGGATTTGATAGAAAAGATTGCCAATAAGACTCACGAGCAATCCAGCAAGACCCCCTTAAGCTAGGATCTATTTTTATTTCAACTGAATAACTTTCGGGTTTGGGGTGTTTAACTTCAACCTTAAATTCGGAATCATTAAGTAAAGCTTCAAAATGCCTAGACTGATTCCAAATAGCCGTGCCACCAGTTTGTTCAGGCCAATGCATCAAGGCATTAGTAATAACTTTCATCTGTTGCAGAGCAGCTTCTTCTGCAACACTGAGATAAGGCTTATTAAGTTTAGAAAAAAGCTGATCTAAGTCTTTACGCAAAAAAGCATCAATCTGCTCTGAGCGAGCCATGTTACGAACTCGCCGAAGTAGCTGACTAGCATCTTCATCATACTCGAGCTGATCTTGAAAGCATTCCTGTAAATTATTTGCTGCTCGCCATAGATCAGCTGTTAAGTAAGGTTTTGAAATAATACTAAAGTAGTTCAAAATGACTGATCCTAATCGCCTTGAGTAGAGAAAACTTTTTTTGGTTTACTACCTAATTATTAGGTCTATTTTATAAGCAGCAAGATCTTAAAATTATCTCTTAGCAATAAGTTTATCGTCTTAGCGTTGCATTAACGTCGCAGTTTAAAGAAAGTATATACTCAAACTCTTTTAAGAGGTCTCATTGTTTGTTTTGCCTTTTTCTGGCCCCCGATCATCTACAACTTTTATAGTCATACCTTTAAGTTCAATAGCTCCTCTTGAAACAATTTCTTTAAACCCTAAACTCCGTGTTTTATCACTCAAGAAATTTTTTACTTTTACGCTGGAATCTTCCACCCAGAATTGCCATAACTTACCCTCATTACCCTGAACATAAATATCCGCATCAGGATTCGTTCCCA
>CAYGTA010000603.1:0-2635 GCA_964352605.1 uncultured bacterium
TTCTACGCGCTAAAGGTATAGACATTATTGCAGTAGGTACAGTGGGTGCAGATGAGGCTTTCTTACAGGCATTGCACCCTAAGTCTGAACTGGTAAATGTAAGTCATTTAGCTGAACATATGACACGTTTAGCGAAGGCACTACCCAAAGCAAAGTAAAAACTCGAGCTACCTAAGAAGTAGCTCGAGTTTTTACTTTTCAAGGTTTTTATAGAGTTTATTACTTACTGATTCTCATAAATTCTACTCTTACCATCATAAACAGATACCAAGGCATCTAAATCACCATCAGCATCAATGTCACCTATAGCTAGTCTTGTGCTTTGAAAAACATCTGCTGAAATATTGGTGCAGCTAAAACTGGCTCCAGCATTGGTACAAATTTCATCTTGTGCGTTGGCATTAGCAACAACAATGTCTAGGTCTCCATCATTATCCATATCGGCTAAGGCAACATCATATGTGTCATTGGTTGCTGAATTTATATTTGTACAAGTAAAACTACCGCCATTATTTAGGCAAGCTCTGTTTGAATGGGTTCCCCTGCCTGCGGTTACTACATCAAGATCACCGTCTCCATCAATGTCACCTAAATCAACATTGTGATCTTGCGTTGTTAGATTTGAATCTAAAGCTGAGCAAGTAAACGTAGCTGAGCCATTGTTTAGACAAATCTGATTAGCAACTGTATCGTTCATAATGGCAATCACAACATCAAGATCACCATCACCATCCATATCTCCAAGGTCTAAGCCGTAACTTCCATAAGCATCTGTACTTAAATCAACACAGCTAAATACCGCTGAGCCGTTATTTAAACAAACTGTATCTCTCTGTACTCCTTGGTTGGCAATAACAGCATCAATATCGCCATCACCATCTAGATCACCCAGATCAAGCCCTGAACCATAACGGATATCTGCGCTCAAATCACCACAACTAAAGGTAGTAGCATTGTTAATACAAAGTTGATTTCTATCATTCCAGTTAACGATGATGAGATCAAGATCACTATCACCATCAAAATCTGCTAATTTTGTAATGGCCGAGCCACGGTAAGGGGGCGGCAACATGGTGCTACAATTATCAAAAGATCCACCCGTATTTATACAGATACTGTAGTTACCCATAAATGCATCTAAATCACCATCAGCGTCATAGTCGGCTAACTCCACCCCAAAGTTACTGGTGTGAGCTGTTAAATCTTGTTGTAAAAAAGTAATTGTATCAATAGCGGTTACCGTATGAGCTACAACATTATCGTTACCACTTGCATCGGTTGCGACAGCTGTAAAAGCATAGTCAATTTCTTCTGTGGCGGTAAAAGGCATGCTCCAGTTTGTTCCTGAGAAAACAATTTGTGTAACGCCAACACTACTGTATTCACTTACATCTGTTGAACCCACTAAGATAGGGCCACGGTAAACTTGCATCTTAGAAATACCGGCATTATCATCTGCAGTCCCAGATAATGTAACGGCTGTATTTACCTGAAGGTTAGGTTGAACAAACGTTAAACTTGGTACTTCAAGGTCAGCTGTTAAGCCTGTTGTTGAGAAAAAGGGAATCTCAATCTCTGTTGTAACAGTTCCTGCAACAGCGTCATTACCAGAGGCTACTAAACCTGAGAGGGTTGCAGTTGCACGAAAGACATCTATCGTGGTTGCGCTGCTCACATCTAGAGCAACACCGAGTTTACTCGAGTCTGTTTCTGAGCCTGTTGTTTCAGTATCGGCATTTTCAAAGTCGTAAGTCACGGTGAAGTCTTCGAAGGGTACGCGTGAGCTGCCGTCAACGGTAAAGACATTTCTGAGCATGAGCTCTAATGACTGACCTGGAATTAAGTAGTTAACGGGTAAGAGTCTTTGTACGCTGGCTGCGTCAATAAGTGTTTGTAGTTGAATATCGACAAAGCTACCTGCATTAATAGCTAGGTTCTCTTGTCTTTCGTAGGCAAGCATCACGCTATTCGTATCTATACCTTTGCTTGTAAAGGTGTAGTTGCCTTGTGCGCCTAAACCTGTGCTTGGGAATAGTAATACAGTGAGGGTGTCATTTGCTTCGGTTAGGGTTAGCGTGTCTACGCTTCCGGTGTTGTCTTCAGAGACAATGTAGCGGTTTCCTGCACTGTCAAAGTTAAATGTTAATGGGTTTCCGCTATTTAGACCTGCATTTGTTATTTGTACTTCTACGCTTACCAAACTGCTGTTACCACTGGCATCGGTTGGAACACCCTGACTTTCTAAAGAGCTCCGTGCAGAAATTTCTGGGGCTAGAATAGAGAGTGAAACAAGATTATCTGTGTTTATTGGAGGGGAACCAGGTTGAGGGGAGCTTGGGGCAGGTGCCTTTGAACAGGCAGACAGAAAAAACAATATAGCAATGAACAGCGTAAACGTACGAGACATAACTTCCTCCTATATTTAAGACAACAAGATTTCAGAGTGTTAGAAAACGTAAGGAAGAAGTGAGGGAATGAGAATTGTCTTTGTGCTGCTATTATGAGAAGAAATATCTTACAAAATTCTGATTATAGTTATTTCTGTGAAGTACTTTATAAAATCTAGCTTTGGGCAGATGCTACAAGTGAAAAAAATACTGAATTAATGTAAAAAAAGTATAGACATTTAAAGAAT
>CAYGTA010000604.1:0-2613 GCA_964352605.1 uncultured bacterium
CTGCTTGTGGTGGTAGCACCTCGCTAGAAACAGATCTTTTTGAGGAGTTGGATGCTTATTCCAATGTTAATGGGGAGATTGAATTTAGTTCAGCTTTGAACACAGATGTATCTTTAAAAAAGCCTTTGGGTAGTAACATTATGTTTGAGACATTCACAACTACATCTCCTAAAGGGCAGCCTATTGAAGGTTGGGTTGTTTTCGAGGGCAATGATGAACCTTTATTTTCTGTAAGTTCTGAATTTAAGTTTCGTGGCAAGCTTAGCTCAGTTCAAAGCAAGAAAGTTTTTTCGGGCTTTCTATTAGATGAAGCTGGTAAAGCTTTACCTTTTTTTGCCTTTAAAGCTGGAACTGAGTTTGATAACAGTTTTGATGGTAAGAGTGTAGGTAATACCTTTACTGTCAATGCTGAATTCGCAAAGAAAGAGGATGGCCCAACAGTTATGGTCGCTAGAAGTGATCAAGGTGTTTGGGTAAGTATTATTTCTGAGGATCTTGGTATTTCTAATGGGGTAAGAAAAGAAAGCGTTACGCTTGAGCTTATAGCTCAAATTGATGGATTTTTAGGCATTGGTGAAGCCGCTGTGACCCTACCAGGAGTAGGCAAGCTAAGTATGCCTGTTCTTGGTCTTCAGACAATGGCTAATGTAAGTAAATAACTAAGCTGAGTTCGGAGTTCTAAGAAGGAGTATCTCAAGCTAAGCATCTTTAAGACCACAAGAGGATGATAAAGCTTTATGCCAATGCACTACGGATGAGCTTATCCAAAAACTTAGTCCCAAGATGGCTTAGTGGAATAGTTCGGGAAATTTTACACGCTAAGCTAAAAAAGCTGTCAGAGACACCAAAAGTAGCTTCTAAAAAAACGACTGTGGTTTGGGAAATGGTGATTTTGTTAGCTAAGGGGTGTCATAAGAGATATCTTTTATGACACCCCTATTTTGAAAAAGAAATGCGGTCCCAGACTGGTTTTTAAAACTCAAAAAACAAGACATTTTATGATATCCCTAAATCCTTAGCGTATAATTCCTACTCTACTATTTCACTAAGCGATAATTACTATGCTGATATAAGGGAATAGCGTGTAGTCTTTGTTCTTCAAAAATCTTCACTATATTTAAATTTTTATCTCGGGCTTGACAAAGTGAAAAACCTATACTATATTTAACCTATCAGTTAATTAACTAAACAGTTAATAATGCTCTTGGTTGAAACTGAAAAACAAATATTTAAGGAGCAATACCATGCAAAAGCAATTTGAGATAACACAACAGTTTAGGGGTGCAACACTAGGTGTAATTGAGAACTTGAGTGATGAGCAGTTACTTACTATTCCTGAAGGTTTCAAAAACAACATCCTATGGAACTTAGGACACATGGTGCTTTCACATCAATACTTTGTTAACGCTCCTTCAGGCTTAGATGTAAATGTACCTGAGGCTATGGCAGCTGGTTTTGGACGCGGCACTTCGCCTAGTGATTGGGAATCTACGCCAGATATCGCAGACATTAAAGCTCTCGCAATGAGTACTATGGCACAACTAGAAGCAGACATAAAAGACAATAAATTCCAAAACTATGGAGGGATGAATGTTGGAGTGCAACTTGAAACTGTCGAAGATGCTGCAACCTTTATGTGCTTCCACGAAGGTGAGCATTTCGGTATCATCAAAACACTTGCAAATATTGTTTAAGGCTATTGCTTCACCACGACCTTTTTAAACAATAAGGGAGCTACTATGACTTTTGTTCCAAATACACCTCAAGATTTTGATAAGTTACATTCCACTTTTTCTGCAATTTCGGACCTTACTAGAAGAAGTATTATTCGAAACTTAAGCGATGGCGAAGCAACCGTAAAAGAAGTCGCAGAACCCTTTGATATGTCTTTGCCTGCAGTCTCAAAGCACATAAAAGTGCTTGAAACTGCAGGACTAATCAACCGTAGAAAAGAAGGCACAACACACTATTTAAGTTTGAATGCTGAACCTTTAAAAGAAGCCTCTGATTGGTTTGAGTACTATAAAAAATTCTGGACAAGGAATTTAGACCAACTCGAGCAATTTTTACGAAACGAAATAGTTGATGACTAAAAGTTGCTCATCTGTACGCAGGTAGATAAATAACTATACTTAGGAGAAGATGCAATGATTGACACCCCAGGAAAAACGCTACACCTCGAGCGAATGTACGAAGCGCCACAAGACCGTGTTTTTAAGGCTTGGTCATCTTCTGAAGCAGTGAGTTCATGGTTTGGTTTAGACCCAAACGCCAAAACTGTTGCTGAAGTAGATTTCCGTGAAGGTGGCGCATACGTTCTAAATTCGGGTGCTTACACAGTACGTGGTGTTTATAAAGAAATCTCGCCACATGACAAAATTAGCTTTACTTGGCTTTGGGATCATGACCAAGAAGTTCCTGAAATGCTTGTTTCAATAGAGTTTACACCTACAAACACAGGCACAAAGATGACTTTAATTCATGATCATATTGCAGACCAAGAGCGCCTAGAACAACATAAGTATGGTTGGGAAATTGCCTTACCAAAAATCCAAGACAGCGTTGCTTAGTCAAATAAGGCGAAATGCAAAATGAATAGTTTAAAAATTATTC
>CAYGTA010000605.1:0-1126 GCA_964352605.1 uncultured bacterium
CCTTTAGAAAAAGACCGCCAAGCCAGTTCAGGAATATCAACAGGTGCAACACTGCCATCTTGAAGTGATTGCCACGCTGCTTTAAGCACCGCGAAATAAAGGTGGTTCAACCAACTCGTTGATAAGCTCAAATCAATAGCACCAGTTGTTTTGAGCTTGTTTAATAAAGAATTCAAACTTTCATTTAAAGCTTCTCCTTCTTTCAAGATAGCTTCATCAAGTTGCTCATTCCATAAATTTTGGAGTAGGGAAAAGTCACCCAGACTGACATCGCCTTTTAACATATGTTCGAGTTGAACTAAAGGATCTTCTGAGCTGGCTAAAGCATCTTCAACTACCCCATTTGCCTTTCGAATCAGTTCGTGAAATGCAGCTTCTATAAGTGCCTGCCTCGTATTGAAGTAACGGTGGAGAGTCATTCGACTAACTTGAGCAGCTTCAGCTACTTTATCCATGGGTGCAGAAGGGTCTTTGCCTAAGATTTGAGTGGCAGCTCTCAAAATAGCCTGCTCTGTTCTATTCATGTATTAGAAAATACCATAATTTATATTTTAATACAATATGTTACATTATTGTAACAAAAGGGAGTTCTTATGAATCACAAAAACAGTCAACCAGATACACCACTAGACCTCATAATCATTGGTGGGGGACCCGCAGGAATATCAGCAGCCCTAATTGCAGGCAGAAGCTTACTCAACACAGTTGTATACAACGAAGAATCTCCCCGCAACGCTGTAACCCAAGCATCACATGGTTTCTTAAGCCGTGACGGAATACACCCGCTCGACCTACTAAAAATCAGTAAAGAGCAACTAGAGAAATACAAAACGGTTAGGTATATCAAAGATCAAGTGATTGATATAGAGCAACAAGAAGAAGGTTACAAAGTAATAAGCAAAAAAGGAGAACCCTTCATAAGCAAAAGAATACTATTTGCAACCGGTTTAAAAGAGAAAATATCCCAAATAGGCATAAAAGGCATCGAAGCTGTCTACGGCAAATCTGTCTACCCATGTCCTTTCTGTGATGGTTGGGAACACAGAAATCAAGCACTAGCCGTTTTTGGAAACGGCGAATGGATAGGGGAATTTGCCAAAACAGTCAACAATTGGAGTGATGACCT
>CAYGTA010000605.1:1226-2613 GCA_964352605.1 uncultured bacterium
AAAAATCAGACTACGGCAGCTATGAAGCTGACAACACAGGAAAAACAGCTATTCCAGGCATCTATGTTGTTGGAGATAGTCGGACAGGCTTCAATGGCTTAATCGCAGCAGCAGCAGAGGGTTCTTTGGCAGCAGAAATGATAGTCCATGAAGTCATTAAGGCTCGCTGGGAATAATGCAAAACCTAAAAGAAAAAAACCTAGCGCTTTATAAGCACTATTATGAAGCGCGTGACTTTGAAAGGCTAAGCTTATTCAAACTGCTAGCCAAGGACTACAATGTAAAAAGTGCGCTATATGCAGGCAGTTATATTCACATTACACCATCCTTTGTTTTCCCGTTAACGGTTTATGTTGACACTGACAAAAAAGCAAAAGCTTTTTTTAACGACACAGGCTTAAAAGCGTTTATCAAAAAACACAAAAGCTATATTGAAGAAACAGAACTTAGATTTCACTCAACGGACTATCAAGAGAAATTTAGCGAGCCAACGAACCGTTTTGATCTACTCATCTCCCAATATGCAGGCTTTGTATCACAACACTGCAAAAGCTATCTCAAGCTAGGTGGATTACTACTCGTTAACGATAGTCATGGAGATGCCAGCATGGCGTACTTAGATAATGACTACCAACTAAGCGCAAGCGTGCAACAAACCAAGGCTGAGTATCAAATCAGTAAAAAGAATCTAGAAAGCTATTTCATTCCTAAAGCAGCCACCCCTATAACTAAAGTACAGCTCAAGAAAACACAACGAGGGGTTACATACACAAAATCAGCTACAGCCTATCTATTCAAACGAATAGCCTAAAAACCCTAAGCATTGTTTTGAAGGGCTAAGGTGTGCTGTTGAGATCCTGACTTAAAATTTTTACTTTGCAAACCTCCACCACACTTAGAATCATTAAAGAAAGGACAGAACTAATGGCTAAAGCATTTTCCGAACTCACAAAAAACTTTAGTAAAGAACGCCAAGCCCGTTTAAAAAAAGGTAAAGAGCTTCTACTCATGGAGTACAACCTTATTTCACAATTACGAAAAGACCAAGACTTAACCCAAAAAGAACTTGCAGATATTCTAGAAATAAGACAAGCAGCCATATCAAAACTAGAAAGCCAAGAAGATGTGCTCATTAAAACACTAGAAAAATATATCAAAGCTCTCGGAAGTGAACTAGAAATAAAAGCAAAGTTTCCTGATAAGGAAGTAGTAATCACACAGTTCAATGAACAGATAGCAATTGCACATTAAACATCAAAACTAAATCTAATTACAATCACTCGAACCAAACACAACTACTTTTAGCGTTTTACAAAGTTTAAACCGTTAAAACAGATTCTTTTTTAAAAAATACCCTTAATACTAATAGGGTGGTAACGTTTAAGCT
>CAYGTA010000606.1:0-2613 GCA_964352605.1 uncultured bacterium
GCGTATAGCTTCCTGCTGCGGTTGGAGTAGTTGTACTATAGGTACCAAATTCTGCAGTTAAAGCATCAGTTAGAGCAACGTCATAAAGATCAACATTACCTAAGTTTTCTGCTGTGATTGTGAAAGGAACACTGAAAGTACCATCACCATTGTCAACAATTGTGCCAGCTTGCTTAGCAGCACCAATAACACCATCGGTAGGAATAGTTACAGGAGTTGGGTCATTTTCTCCAGCTTCGTTAGGTTCATCATCACCATCATCATCTGGGTTTGTACCGTCATCTGAGGTATCAGTGGTATCTGCATCAGCAGTACCATCACCATTACCATCTGCATCAGGCTCATCACCAGTAGCAGTTACTTGGTTAGTAAAAGGTGCATTTGCAAAGTTAGGGTAGAAACGCAGTGTGAAACTAACAATTAGGGTTTCATTAACTTCTAAAGGATTTGTTTCTGAAATAGTAATTAGGTTTGTGTTAGCACCACTACCTGTAAATGTAAGGTTAGGAGTAAAACCAGAAGCTGTACCACCTGTTATGGTGACAGCCTGAATGCCTGCTGTACCCGCGTCAGTATCAACAAGCGTATAGCTTCCTGCTGCGGTTGGAGTAGTTGTACTATAGGTACCAAATTCTGCTGCGAGACTATCTGTTAAGGCAACATCATATAAATCCATATCGCCCAAGTTTTCTACGTTAAAGGTAAAAGGAACAGTAAAGGTACCGTCACCATTAGCAGTAACTGTACCAGCTTGCTTAGCAACACCAATTCTAGGAGTCTGCGTAAGCGTTACAGGTGTATCATCATCCTCATCAGGTGTATCATCATCATCTGAACCATCCGGATCAAGGCCATCTGTTGAATCATCAGTTGGAATAGTGCCATCAGGTGTTGTACCTGAAGCAGTCACTTGATTGTTAATTGTGGTTGAAGCAGCAGGTGTAGGAAAAACAGTAACTGTAATAGGAATAGTCGCTGTAGCACCAATTGCTAAGCTCGAGCTGCTTGCGTCGAGTAGGTTTTGATTTGCTCCTGAACCAGTGAAGCTTCCGTTTGTAGCTATAGTTCCTGTTGGACTGCCCACGGTTACAAAGTATTCGCCTGCAGTGTCGACATTCGCGGCTGAAGTTTGAAGCGTGCCGAAGCGAGTTGCTAAATCTTCTACAATTTGTACATTGCTTAAAGCAACATTACTAAAGTTCTCTACGGTCATGGTGTAGGTAATGCTGTAAGTACCATCGCCATTATTGGTAACTGTTGTAGCGTTTTTGGCAACACCAATAGATGCGACTTCATTTATTTCAACACGACCCAAGTTATTGTTTTCAAAAAGCTCATTTGCATTATTGGTTGCTGTATAAGTGCCATCGGCAACGGCTGTGTTATTGGTTACCTGTAAGTCTATTAGAGCTACTTGGTTACCAAGTGCTGTACCTGAAACCGTAGCTTCTACATAAATGGTTGTAAAGTCATTACCTGAACCAGCGGTGCCATTTGAAATAGGCAGTGTCATGCTGGTTGCTACAATGTAATTATCTGGAATGCCGTCTGAATCACCATCAGGATCATCAGCTGTATCTGGGTCATCATCAACGTATATAGTGTAGCCACTTAAGATGTTATCTGTATCTGACTCAGCAACGCTTAAGCCAAAGACAACATCAGCCACGTTTGATTGGTTTTCTAGGGTATAGGTAAATAAAACAGTATCACTAGCATCAGCATCAAGATCTTGAGCAATGGTAGCTGTAAAATCGTTATCTGTTACTACTGTAGGGTCAACAGTTCCAGCCGTAGTACCTGGGTTAATAGTTGCATCTGGCTCTACATTAAAAGAGTAAACGGTTTGAACAATCGTTGTAACCGTGTTACTTAAAGTAGAACGATCAGCACCGTTTACATCTGTAAAGCTTGCAGATGCCTGGTTGGTGATGCTGGTGCCAGTTGCCGTTGGTTGGGCAAATGACAGCATTGCTACTCCCGCGAAAAGTAGCAAAAAGAAAAAGACCTTCGGGGCTTGTTTCACTTTTTTCCTCCTAAGAAAAGAACGTGATTTAAAAATGAACTTGGGAGTGCGGGCATATTACTGAACCACGACTCTGTAAATAAACATCATGCTTTCGCTAGCAGCTAAAGCTCTGGTGACTGTCCAGCGGGTTGCTGTATAGGTATCTGGTGTGGCTATTACTTCTTCCTCTTCGCCTTCGTCATTTACAACCATAATCATGATGGGTGGAACGCCAAAGCTTTGACCACCATCTGCACTGAATTCTAAAAGTGCATTTTCAGAGCTGGGTGTAGCGGTACCTTCTAAATAAGAGGTGCCTGCAGGTACAGGGCCAGTGACAACGGCATTGCCAGCAGGTACGTTAGCTTCACTAACATTTACGAGTGAAACTCGGTACTCAACAATTTGGCCAGGACGAGCTGTTTCTGCTTGTGTGAATTGTTCTTCTGTTGAACCGTCATCTTTTGTGACGGTGGTAACTAAGAAAGCCTCAAGGCTAACCTCGAGTGGGTTTTCTTGAGTATCTTGAGCGAAGCTTAAGCTTAGTAAGCTAATGAGTAGTACGGTCATGATTTGACGCATGGTTAGAACCTTCCTTTTTTTGA
>CAYGTA010000607.1:0-2611 GCA_964352605.1 uncultured bacterium
AGCATTATGACAACTCGTGGAAAGGTCATTACAACATCTGTAAAGCGCATAATAAGCATGTCAACCCAACCACCATAATAGCCAGATAAGCCTCCCAATAAGACGCCAATGCTCATTGCTACTAGAGCAGCTGCGAAACCTACCAAAAGTGAAATTCGTCCACCGTGTAGCGTGCGACTCCAAATATCTCGTCCAACGCGATCTGTGCCAAAGAAGTGCTCTACGCTTGGTGGTTGAAATTTGGCTTTTAAATTGAGTTTGTCTGGATCATAACGTTCAAATACGGGTGCAAATGCTGATAAAATAAAAATAAGGCCAAACAGAACAACGCCTATCATTGCGAGTTTATGCCGGCGAAAACGATGCCATGCTTTTTTAGCTGGAGATATGCCGTAGTCAGGGCTAGTGTTTATAAGGCTATTCACGCTGCACCTTTTTACTCATAACGAATTCTTGGATCAATAACGGCGTATGCAAAGTCGGTTAGTAAGTTTGCGAGTAATACAACTATAGATACAACTAGCATTATGCCCATTACCATTGGATAGTCTCGTACTACAACGGCATCTACAAACAAAGACCCCATGCCTGGCCAGCTAAAAATAGTTTCTGTAAATAGGGCACCTGCAACTAAGGGTGGCAAGCTAAAACCAATCACTGTAACAACAGGCATAATGGCATTTCTAAGCATGTGCCGCCAATTTACTTGTAAAGGTGCTAAGCCTTTTGCTTTGGCTGTACGAATATAGTCGGCTTGTTTGACTTCTAAAACACTAAACCTTGTATAACGCATGTAGGTAGCTAATTGTAAAATGGCTAGTGTGGAAGCTGGTAAAACAAGATGATGTAAACGGTCAAGTAAGCTAAAGGGTTCCCCAACGGTCTGCATACCACCAGATGGAAACCAACCTAAGGTGACTGAGAAAATATAAAGTCCAAAAATGCCGGCAATATAAGCTGGCATGGATATACCTATAAAAGAAAGACCTGTAAGTGCAAAATCCCAAAAAGAATATTGCCTTAGGCCAATAAAAACGCCAAGAATTACGCCGCCAATGATAGAGAAGCTTAAAGCTGTGCCCATAAGAATGAGGGTGCGTTGTAGGCGTATGACTAGCACTTGGGCAACATCATCACCATTTTTAAATCTAAAACCAAGATCGCCTCTTGCAGTATTGCCTAGCCACTTAAAATAACGAATATGAGCTGGGTCATTTAGACCAAATTTCTCTTCAAGAAAGCCTAGGTCTTCGCGGGTAATACCTGTCTCTTCATTCACAAAAAAATCAATAGGATCACCAGGTGCTAAGTTTATGAGGCTAAAAATCACAATTGTGACTGCAAATAGCACAGGAATGTTTATTAAAAGTCTGCGAAGAAAATACTGCATAAATTACTTTTAGGGGCGCAACAGTGCTGCACCCCTAAAAAAGAGTTACTCGCCTTTATCCCAAAGATGAGCATTGTCTACAACCGGGCCACCACCAGGTGCCGGGAAGAAGTAGAAGTTATCAACGCCTGACTTAACAACACCGTAACGGGTGGATACCCAAAAGTAAGCAAAGCTTGCTTCTTCATTTTGGTAAGCACAAAGTGCGGTGCGTGCTGTTTTATATTCTTCAGGGGTAAATGCTGCGTTCATATCAGCAACAAGTTGATCATAGTTAGGGTCAGCTATTCCCCATGGATTACCTTCGGTGTACCAACTTGCATCTATAAAGGCAGGTCCTGCACCATAACCACGGTAGGTAAAGTCAAAATCAGCGTTGTCTTGAACTTTTACGCGCCATGATGGAACATCAATAAAGAGAGGGTTGGCATTCACACCGATATCAGCTAAATTTGCCTGCATTACGGTCAGGATGTCTTTAGGGAGTTGACCAGTGTAGTAAGTAGAAATTTCGTAAGTTCCAGTTGTAATGTCTATGCCATCTGCAGCGGCTTCTGCTAATAGTTCTCTAGCTTTGGCAGGGTCATAGTCGTAATAGTTTGCGTCTTCTGGCCAGAATGCTGGGTAAGGGTCATTACAGGGTGTTGCAGCTGCTGTTCCATTAAAAACATCATCTAAAATGCTTTGGCGGTCAATGCCATACATAAAGGCTTGGCGTACACGTTTATCTTGCCATGCATCCCGTTGGTAGTTGAAGTTATATAGATTTGTTACAAAAGAAGGGCCAGAAAAAACTTCGAATTCACTATTATCAGCAAATCCTGCAGCAATGTCCGCACCTACGTAGGTGAAGTCTATATCTCCACTTTCAAGGGCAAGTACAGCTGCGCTTTCATCTACAAAGTAACGGTTAATTAGTTTATCTAATTTAGGTGCGCCGTCCCAGTATGTGGTGTGTGGTACGAGCTCCATGAATTGATCTTTTTCGTAGTTACTTAGTTTAAAGGGGCCAGTTCCTACAGCATTTGTGAACCACCAGTCGCTACTCTGCATATCAGCTGAAGCAAAATCTACTGCATGTTCCGGTAAAACGTAGAACCAGCGAACCGTATCAAAGAACCTAGCATCCCCATCGACTAAATGAAATTCAATAGTGTAATCGTCAATAATTTTGATGCCTTCAATACTGTCAGCACTACCTTCATTAAAAGCTGTCCAGCC
>CAYGTA010000608.1:0-2605 GCA_964352605.1 uncultured bacterium
CTGTTTTTATCTCCGCCACTAAGAAGCAACACAATCGTGTCGCCATCCTCAGCAAGAGGGCTTGTTGTTACCTACAATGCCTTAGATTCCTTAGTTTAACAGTGATAGTAGCTGTCTATACCTAATTCAGTCAGCGCAAAATTAAACCAGCCAGTAAAGTCAGGTAGTACATTATCTATACCTCCGCCTTCGTAGCTTGCGCAACGCCAGCCAGTTGAATCATCCCATTCATCTTCAAACCATTTGAAGAAAATGTTAAATACATAATCATGCTCATTGCCGCTATTATCGACAAGCTGTATCATGAAGTTGACAGGAATGTTGCCATACTCACCATGTTCTTCCGAGGATTGTATTTGTACGCCTGCTACGGGTGCAGAACCTTCTCCAAATTCAAAAGGCATATCATTCTTAGTAAGAAGGGGTTCGACTTTGGCTAGGTAGGTATTTAAGTCTGGCGTTTCTAGTCCAAGGCTTGCCAGAAGACTATCTGATGCTGCACGGACTTCACTGCTAACTTCAGCATCGTAATCAAAACTAGCTGCGCTTGCCTCAAAACTAATACTTGGCATGCCATTAAAGAGTTGTTCCTGAAAGTAAGCTACCGGTGTAGTATCAAGCGGGTTTAGCTTGGCGTTTGCCTGCTCTAGCAGAAAGGCTTCGTCTTGCATCATGACGTCTAGAGTGGTTTTCCATGCCTCACTTGTTAGTGTGAGCGAAATAGGTTCATCCCTACTAAAAGCATTTGCACTGGTGACTTCACCTGGTAAATTTAACACCAAGCTTGTTTGCAAATCAGATGCTTTCTCAAGAAAATTTCGTTGCATTTCATAAGCACCCTCTATCTGCTCGAGTATTGCCTCTGGTGCCAGACCCGTTAGGCTTTCTGAAGAAGCTATTTCTTCATAACTGAAGCTCAAACTAGCTTGACCATCTTGTGTTGTGAATACAAAGTTATCGTACAAACCCATAATGCTGCCATTCTCGAGCTGATTGATGTCTTTAAAGTAAGCGGTTCCTTCGAAACTTAGGTCGCCCATTTCGTTAACGTTGTACGTCACGTCTTTCCATGCATCTACGCCTTTAAAATCAGTAAGTATGTTGCTGCGTATGCTTTGCTTTAAGGATGCTTCGAGTTCATTACCACTTAGGTCAGTGTCAATCATGTCAAATAGGGTGGTTCTGTAAACAAGTTTGCCTGACCCGTCAGGATTAAGGGTGATTTCTGTTTCTTCACAACCCATCAGGAAAAGTAGGACGGCAAGTAGTGTTATAAGCAGGGATTTTTTCATTTTTCTCTCCAAATATGTGTTCTCAAGATTGTAAGGGGTATGTATTAACTTAAACTGAGTTAATAGCGCTAAGCTCGAGCCACTCGGCTCGGGCTTTTTTTAAGTTGCTTAACTGGGTGGTCCAATTATGGTGAATTCGATGATGTCTTCACCTTCTAAGCTAGGACTACCTTTGTCGTTAGCTTTCAGCCTGACTTCGTATGTTCTGGAAGGTGAGACGAGTCTTAGGTTTAGTACAGCTGTGCTGCCTACATCTATGTTTAACCATGTGCTTGCGCCTTTAATGCGGTAGCTCCATGCTAGATTGCTTCCTGTTAAGCGCCCATCTTCGGTATCTGTGGCGCTGCCTTGTAAGGGAATGTTGGTTCCATCACTACCATCGTAGTAATCATTCCAAAAGAGGCTTGTACCATCTTGTGGTGAGCTGATGTTTACCGTGGGTGCAGTATTGCTGGTGTCAATAAGGTTAATGCTTATCTGATCACTGGCGCTGCCGTACTCTACATAGATGATTTGTTCGCCTGCTGAGAATTTGTCTCGACTAAAACTCAGGGTGTCACGAGCAATAATCAGACCGTCAGGGCCACCCAATCGCCAAATGACAGGGTAAATGGGGTCATCCGTATCTTTTTTGTCATCACTTATTGCGGCATTAAAGGTAATGGAACTACCAAGTGCGAAGCTTGTACCCTCTGAAGGACTGGTTATGTTTACTTGGGGTGCGCAAGCAGCAGGCGGGTTGCTTGCGCCTAAATCAGATACATTAATCCGGAAGCTCTTTGTGAGGTTGCCAATGCCCTCACTAGGCGCAAAGGCAAGCACGTTTATGTCATAAATGCCATCACAAAGATTGATGTTTTTGCGCTCACCACTTCTTGTGCTTGCTAAAACTATTTCGGTGCCATTATCATCGTAACTCCATTTGATGAGGTACTTGCTGCTATCAACATTGTTTAGACTTGCCTGAAGGGGAATCGTGTCGTCCTCATCAAAGTTAGTTGCAGTGGGTTGATCAATGCTTAAGTCAAGACCGTCAAACTGAATATCATGTTTGGCTTTGAAGCTTTGCGTGCTGCCGCCATACTCATTGTTTGAAACAAGCGCATAAATTACTTTAGAGGTGTTAACAGGTACAGAAACAGAAAAACTGCTTTGCTCAGCAGCTGAACTGCAATCATCAGGGTCAACAAACATAACCTTTAGACCTGTCGTGCCTGAGGTATCAATACGCAAATCAGCTGTGTAACTACCAATCTGCTCATCAAAGGTAAAAGCAATAAGTTTTGAGCTTAAAGGCGCAACCTGCTGACTAG
>CAYGTA010000609.1:0-2598 GCA_964352605.1 uncultured bacterium
GTTTCAAGCCAACCCGGCAACCAAAACAACTCAGGATCAGTTGACTCAATCGTCAGTAAAACATTATGCGTAGGAACAAGCGTACCTTCAGGCACCGCACGAATCTTTACAGGCGGAAGCCCCCCATGCTTCTCAACAACACGCATCCAGCCTTCTTTCGGGAAGTAATCGCCACCAAAATGCGCTTTAAAAAGCTCATCTGCTTCTTCAACATGTTCTTTCGTTACAGGATTCTCAAGCCACGTTTTCAGTAAGTACTGCAAACCAAAAAACCGTGTTTCACTATAAACCCCACCCCGTGACTCAATGTAACTAAACATTTTGCTTGTCTTAGGCGGAAATTGCTTAAAGTGAGTAACTTTGTAGGAATCTGTAGCAGTAATGATGTTCATAATGTACTCCTTCTTAGAATGGGTAATAAGTAGTGATTAGTGCTTAGCTAAAAGGCTTTTTAGAACAATAGGATGAAGATAAGTTTTGAGTATGGCGGATGCATGATTACCTCCTGAACGTTTTAGTTCTTCTCTTAAAGCTGTACCCGATGTTTTAATGTTTTGCCGAGCAAGATCTACAAGCTCAAACGTCACGCCCAAATGCTTCGCAAAACCCTCTAGGTAAGACTCACTACCAAAAACCTTTGTAATGTGACTCTCTGGAAGATACTCTGTAAGCCACTGCTTAACAAACTCACGCTGCACAAAATTACTTGCTGCGTTTTCAGGTGGAGACTCAGGAACAAACACTTCAATAGCTTCAGCATCATAAATCTCTTTAATCCAAGCAGCCCGCTTTATTGAGGGCATACTGTCAAAATCAGGATTCGAATAAACAAGAACAATTACATTACTGCAACACTCGAGCGCTCTTTCTATGACTAACTGATGCCCTTTGTGAAAGGGTGCGAATTTACCGACAACTAACCCTGTCTTTTTAGACGTCATATCGCTACAGTCAGGTATTTTTTTGGTACAAACTCACTCAACCAAATACCATTTGTTGATAAGTAGAATGCGTGCCCTGCTTTGAACATAGCTCTTGCGTCAATGCTTAATAAGATGGGTTTTCCGTGCCGCATGGCAACAGCCATCATGGTTTCCTTATTGGTTGATAAATGAACATGCTGGCGTTTCATGCTCTTGAGTCCGCTCTCTAAAATAGCGTCAAGTGAGTGTTTTGCGGTTCCGTGATAAAGCAAATCAGGTGGTGTGCTAGGCACGAGCTTTAGGTCTACTTGTGTTGAGTGTCCTTGGTGGGCACGTATTTTTGTGTTTGTTTCGTTAAAACCAAAGCGTTGCTTATCGTTGTTTTTAACGACTTGCTGTAAGTCACTGAGGCTTATAGCGAAGTATTTTTTGCTAAAGGCCTTGAGTAATTCATCTACGTTTGTCCATCCGCCTTCTTCTAGTGTTATGCCGAGTCCTTCTGGGTCGTGGCGTAGGTTTAGTGAGAGGCGTTTACTGATTCGTTTTTCCTCTTTTTTGTCTAACATTTTTATTCCTATAGGGGTATTGCTTTTCTTGATTTGATTGTCTTGAGATTAGTTCTGAAAACTTCTATTTCATAACGCAACTGTGAGTAGGTTTCTGCGTTTTTTATTTTTTCAAGATATAGGTTTCTCTGAGCTATTCCGTCAAGTTTGAATGTCCAGTAAAGACTCATCAGTGGGTTAATAAATAACTCACTTCCTTGAGTGCGTTTCGTTCGGTGAAAATTGCCAAATTCTCCGTAGATAGCATCTAATGCTGATGCCACAATTATGCTTGGGTGTGTTGGCATCTTCTCAAAGGTGTAATAGGAGGCTTCACGAAACTTCCGTACACTAGACATACTAGGCATAAGACTTATTGCACCTAGATAGTCTTCTGTTAGGGTTAACGCAGACACTGCTTCTAGAACATCATAGTGAGGTACACCATGATGAGCGTCTATTCCAAAACCTAAACAAATCAAATACTTTTGAACGTTAGTATCTAAATAGTGCAGAGCTGCAATGCTTGCTGCATCTTCTTGAGGCGTACCTAAATCAGCTTCATCACCACGCATTAAGCTATCTGTACCCCCATCAACCAAAATAACTGTATCGATATCAAAGTTTTGAATGAGCAGTTCATAGCTTTCTCTTAGCTGAGTGACACCAAGGTTGTCAAAAGCAAAAATAGCGCTTTTATATCCATAGTTGCTCAACCATCTTGCTAAATGTAGTTCTGGAAAGTAATTTTCCCGCCCTCTGGTTTTTGCTGTAACTTCAACAGCATAATCACCAAAAGGCTTTGCTGTAGATGACCAGATATCTGTGAAAGATAAATTAGCTAAGTAGACTGTTTTACCTTGCTCAAGAAGGTCAAAATAAAGAGGTAAGCCACTAAAGATGTCATATCCTCCACCAGCACCTGCAAGTAGAATACGTTCCGATTTTTCTAATTCAATTTGGAATGGGATTTTCATTTTTTACCTGTTTTCAAAAAACGTTATAAACTATCGCCTTTATAAACGTAATACTCTGCTGGTCTGAAGCCTTTGCCTGTTTCAAATTCGCCTGTTGCTTCTACTAGCTTTGAGGCGAGTAGTTTTCTTCTGAAGGCGTCTTTGTTTAGTTGT
>CAYGTA010000610.1:0-2595 GCA_964352605.1 uncultured bacterium
AATGTACTAAGCATTGCCATTAGTTGCATAGGCCGCAGGCTTGTTTTAGGTCAACGTAGCGAAGAAGAGTTTGAAGCTTGTTTAGAAAAGCTACCTGAAGGCACACAGCAAATTGGTTTTTACTCTTACGGAGAAATATCACCCTTTGAAGATGGCTTTTGCGACTTACACAATCAAACCATGACCTTAACCTTGTTATACGAACAGTAAAAACATGACTCATACTAAACACGCACTACTGCAAAGACAACTAAAAAAGCTTTCACTTGACTCTGAAACTCTGCCCGACTTAAAAACATGGCAAGCCTTTTTAGCAAGGGTAAATGACGCTTATCAAGAAGAAGATAAAGGTCGCTACTTATTAGAGCGCTCCCTACAAATCTCATCTGAAGAAATGCGCGAGCTCAATGAAAACCTGCAAAACTCTGCAAAAAGCTTAGAAGATGACAAGGCAAAACTCGAGCGTTGGCAACTTTTCCATCAGCAAATTATTGATTTTGTGGCTGACTTGCTATACCAAGGCTTCGAAAATGACTTTTACAAACGCCTTTTAGAGTACGCTTTAAGAACCTTTCATAAAGCTGACGCTGGCAGTATTTTGCTACGCACAAAAGACAATAAGTTTTGCTTTGTAGCTTCAGAAGGGTTTGACTTTAGTGAGCTACAAGGCGTTTCACTTTCAGAATCAGAGCTACTGGTCAGCCCAGACATGAACCCACAAATCATTCACCCTGACACACAAGTTTACGAAGCTGTACTAACAAAAGAAAATAGACAAGCTTTAGCTCGAGTGGGGCGTATTTCAGAGATAAAATCAACGCTTTTTATTCCTGTTTTGTTTGAAAATAACCTCATTGCGCTTTTAAGCTTAGATAGTTTTGAAGGCTCCTGTGAATTAGACCCAGAAACTGAAGCCATGGCAAAAGTTTTTGCTGCACAAATGGCTGTGCTTTTGCAGCGTTACAAACTATCAGATGACTTAGCAGCAAGTAATCAAAGACTCGAGCGTTTAGCTAATTATGATGTTTTGACAGGCTTACCTAATCGTGCGCATTTCTATAAGCATTTAGATGATGCTATTCAGCAGGCAAATCAGGAGTCAGGCTTGGCACTCTTCTTTCTTGATCTTGATGGCTTTAAGCTGATTAATGATTCACTTGGTCACGCAGCAGGTGACCAGTTACTGCTTCAGGCTGCGCAGCGTATCACAAAATGCCTAAGACGCTCAGATTTGGTTGCCAGACTTGGCGGGGATGAGTTTACAATTGTACTTGAAAACCTTGCCTCACCGGGGGTAGCTATTAAGATTGCTGAAAAAGTTTTACATAACTTAAGGCAAGCTTTTTACATTTTTGGTCAAGAATTTAAAGTAACAGCTAGCATAGGTATTGCCTATTATCCTTACCACGCTAAAGATGCCGAGGCGCTCGTTAAACTCGCAGATATAGCCATGTATCAAGCCAAAAGCCAAGGCAAGAATCGCTTTTTCTTATTTTCTGAAGAACTAGACCGAAATGTTACTGATAAAATGCAGCTCTTACGAGACATGCAGCAAGCCCTTCAAGAAGATGCCTTTGAACTCTACTACCAACCCCGCGTTAATCTAAAAACAGGTGAAGTAAGTAGCGCTGAAGCCTTACTAAGATGGCAGCATCCGGAAAGAGGCTTTGTTTCACCTGTCGTGTTTATTCCACTAGCAGAAGAAAGCGGCATGATTAACGCCTTAGGTGATTGGGTGTTAACAAAAGTTTGCGCCCAAATACAAGCATGGCACCGCAAAGGCATAAAGCTAAGATTAGCCGCCAATGTCTCAGTACATGAATTGCAAGACAAAGGCTTTGTCGCCAAAGTACTAAACACCATAAAGCAATTTGACATACCAGCAGAATTACTCGAGCTTGAAATTACTGAAAGTACCGCCATGTTTAATGTGGAACTCAACATTCATAAGCTTGAGCAGTTAGCCGCTGAAGGCATAACTTTAGCGATAGATGACTTTGGTACTGCCTACTCTTCATTAAATTACCTTAAGCGCTTACCGGTACACTGCCTAAAAATTGATCGTAGTTTTGTTCAAGATATTACTGAAAGTGACTCTGTAAATCGTGCTATTGTGCGCTCCATAATTGCCCTAGCCGAATCCATGGAACTCGGTGTAGTTGCAGAAGGCGTAGAAACCCTAGCGCAACTCGAGTTTCTCAAAGCGCATAACTGTGATGAGGCACAAGGCTATTTCTTTAGTCGCCCTGTACCTGCTGAACAGCTAGAAACATATTTGCACAGCTTAGAGGCCGTAGCTTAAGATTTTACCGTTGCTAGAGCTTTAGACTTAACTGCAAGATGCTTCTACATGATAAGGTTCGTAGTTCTAATCATCATGGCGTTAACCATCCCTATTGCTTGCATTAGGCATGCCGCCTAAGAAGTCTCAGCATGGCGAAAAAAGTAAACATTGAAGACTGATACCAAGTCCGAAAAGGTACTTCATAAACTCTTACAGAGTTGATTACGTCCCGAACAGTCGTGAGCCACAAGAGCGAAGCGGTTATGAAATGAAGTCTAGCAATCAAAGATGATACCTCTGGCTCAGTGCTG
>CAYGTA010000611.1:0-2593 GCA_964352605.1 uncultured bacterium
ATAAAGGCTCGTTTAAAGCATAAGCTATTGCCCTATGGCCAGAATGCAAATCCTTAAAGCCGAAGAACGTAAATCTTTCGACCGTCCGCCCATGCTGACAAGCACTGAGCGCAAGAAATACCTACAAGTGACAGAAGGCAGTAAATTACTAATCAACAACCTTCGGACACCCCCTAATCAGGTTTACTTTCTACTTAGCCTTGCTTACTTCAAACTCAATAAACGTTTCTACACACAAGGTTTTCCTTTAGTAGAGGTCATCTATGCCGCCAAACAGTTGGATATTGATCCAGAAGCCATCAAGTCTAGTAACTATGACCGACTAACGCAGCAAAGGCACAAGCACATCATCCTAGAACACTTAGGTTTTGAGCCCTATAGTAAAACAGCTGAGGCCAAAGTTTTACCCGAACTTCAAACCATGGTTCACTCTCAGAAACGACCCAAGCTAATCTTTGAGCATGTTGTAGAAAGCTTAATTCGACAACGTATTGAAGTACCCAACTACTTTCGCCTTTACAATCTCATTAGTAAAGAGATGCAAAAACACAAAGCCAGTTTGCTATCGACTATCAAAATGAACTTGAAAAAGGAAGAGAAAAAGCTTTTAGATGCTTTGCTCGAGCAAGTAGATGTCAAAGGCAAACTGATACCTCACTACACGACCACCTTACTGAAACGCTTCTCTCAATCAGTAAGACCTAAGAAAATTGCTGAGAATGTGGTGGACGTCAAACGATTAGGTGAGCACTATCATGATTTAGAAAACACCCTGGATGCCCTGGCATTACCCCATGAGGGTTTGCGTTATTATGCCCAATCCGTTCTAAACTCAAAAGTTCTTCAAGTTGCCAGACGATCCAAAGCAGATAGATACTTGCACCTTATGGCTTTTGTTGCGCATCAGTTTTATAGAGGGCAGGATGTCTTGGTAGATACCCTGCTTAAAACTACAAGAACAGCTCTCAATACAGTAGATCGAGAACATAAAAACAAGGTCTTTGAACACCGTAAAGACTATAGGCGGTCGGTTAAACGCTTAGTCACAAAAGTGCAAAAAGGTATGCGCTTACCCTTAAATTCAATAGAATCTATTACGGCTAATGAAACAATTGATGCGGAAGCTAAGCTCGAGCAGATTGAAGACCTCTTTAAGTTAATTCAAGCTGAGCGCTCTAATGCAGAAGAAGAACTTGATTTACTCGATGATAAAACCAGAAAGATGCTTGAGGATGCTGAATATTACGAGCTACTGGAGGCCAAATCTAGGAAGCTACAAAATCGAGTTGCTGGCATCATAAGGTTTCTAGACTTCAAAGGAAAAGATAGACCCTTGCTAGAAGCCATCACTCATTTTCAAGATAAAGAGGGCAGCATAAGCCATACAGTCCCAACGGCCTTTCTCAAAGAGGAGCAAGTAGCTGCTTTGATTGATGACAAAGGTAAATTCAGGGTGTCGCTTTACAAAGTCTTTTTATTTGTTGAAGTAGCCGAGCAACTCAAAGCTGGTAGGCTCCACCTAAGACATTCATATAAGTATCGCTCACTAGATGATTATATGATTCCTTTAGAGAAATGGCTTGCTAATAAAGCCGAGTACTTACATAGAGCAGGCATGACGGAATTTGCGGAGGCAGTGTCTGTTATTGAAGGCTTGAAGCAGCAGCTTGATAACCAGTATCACCTCACCAATAAAGACATTCTGGCTGGCACAAATCCTTATTTCAAAGCTAAGCAAAAAGGATTTGTGCTCAGTACACCCAACGCAGAAAGCATTGAAGCTGCACCCCTAAGTAGCTTGTTCCCAAAAGGCCATTACATCTCTTTAGTAGAAGTTCTGCACACCATCAATCAGAGAACTGACTTTCTGGATACGTTTGAACATTGGCAGCAACATAGTCGCATGACGAAGCCAAGTGACCAGACTTTCTTTGCTGGCATCATGGGCTATGGCTGTAATATTGGGATTGATAAGTTAGTCAGTATTTCCAGAAGCCTACAAGGATCTACTTTAGAGAATACGGCCAACTGGTATTTCTCACTTGATAATCTTCTGGCTGCAAATGATAAGGTGCTGTCTTTTATTGATTCAATGAGCTTGGCTGATATCTACCGCAATGACCCAGAGCAGCTACACACGTCCAGTGATGGACAGAAGTTTGAGCTCAGTGTTGAGTCCCTGATGGCCAGTCATTCCTTTAAATACTTTGGTCAGAATCAGGGGGTGAGTAGCTATAGTTTTGTGGATGAACGCAACATGGCGTTTTACTCTACTGTTATCAGTGCCAATGAAAGAGAGATGGCTTATGTGCTTGATGGGTTGATGCATAACGATGTGGTGCAAAGTGAGATTCACTCAACAGATACACACGGGTATTCTGAAGCATTATTTGGGGTTACGCATTTACTCGATTTCTACTTCGCACCAAGGATAAAAGGCTTTGCTAAACAGCGCCTCTATTCTTTTGAGAAGATTCCTCACTACAAAGTACTTGGCTATCCCATCTTGCCTGACGGTTATATAAACACTGAGTTGATTGAGAAGTATTGGGATGACATCTTGAGATTTGTGGTGACTATCAAGCTAAAAGAG
>CAYGTA010000612.1:0-2578 GCA_964352605.1 uncultured bacterium
TGCCTTGGTCATCTAGTGAGGCTTCAAAGCGGCTGTGGGTGGGTGGGCGTACGTAACCATTTTGAAATTCTTCGGTGCGGGTCCAGCCGACATGTACGGGTCTGCCTACGGCTTGTGACAGGCGTGCGGCTTCAAGGGCAACTTCTACGTTAAGGCGTCTGCCGAAACCTCCCCCTAGGTAGGTTGCAGTGACTTCAACTTCGTCTTCTTTACGACCTAAGAGTTTTGCTATTTCGTCTCGTACTAACACGGGTGATTGGGTAGAGACTTGGGCGACGACTTTGTCTGCGCGTGCGTCTACTAGGGCTGCTTGGGGTTCTAGGTGGGCGTGTACTGCCATGGGGCTGCGGTACTCTGAGCTTATAAGTTTGCCTTTTTTTAGGTTGGCAGCCACGCGGCCTTCACGCTGTATTTCTACGCCAGTATTGGGTTTCACTTGGGTGAGTGCATCAATATCTGCTTGTTGATAGATTTCACCGGCTTCCCACTCGAGTGCGAGTGCTGCTACGCCTCTGTGGGCTGCTGCGCGGCTTGTAGCGACAACACCTGCAAAGCCTTCTTGTATGACCACATCAATAACGCCTTTTTCGCTTCTGGCTGTGCCTTCTGCTGCGCTTTTTAGGGTGGCTGTGAAGGTTGGGGGTCTGGCTACTGCGCCGTAAAGCATGCCTTCAGTACGAGCGTC
This sequence comes from uncultured bacterium, assembly GCA_964352605.1. Lineage (GTDB taxonomy): Bacteria > Deinococcota > Deinococci > Deinococcales > Trueperaceae > JAHEBB01. The sequence goes on from CAYGTA010000612.1 coordinate 686, forward strand.
GTAACCGTAGACTGCTCGTCCTGTTAGTTTTTCTACGAAGTCTACGCGGGGTAATGGCTGACCAATATAGCGGTAGTCTTTTTTGGCTTTGAGTTCGGGTGCATTTTTAGGTACTTCCCAGTCGGTCACGCCTTCAACAACTTGTCCGTAAGTTAGAACTTCACTGGGGTTGTTTTGCTGAAAGAAAGTGCCTTCCATAGCGACTACGTTTTCTAGTGGGGTTGACCATTTCTCAGCTGCTTTTGCTCTGAGCATTTCACGTAGTGTAGCTGCGCCTTCACGAAGGGGTACATACAAGCTGCTTACGCTATTACTTGCGCCTGTACCAAAACCATCATTTATGCCTCGTGCGGTACTTGCTGCTACTACTGTAATGTTTTCAAAGGGGAACTCGAGTTCTTCTGCTGCCATTTGGGCTACTGCTGTGTGAATGCCTTGACCCATTTCTACTTTTATGTTGTGCAACGTGACGCTGTTGTCTGCTTGTACTTCGAACCATAGAACAGGGTCTACATTTATGCCGCCTGGTGCGCCGCTTTCATCTACTGATTTGGCTATACCTAGTCTGGCAGCGGGTAAGCCAAATACCCAGCCTAATGCAAGGCCTGTGCCGAGCACGCCTGTGCCTATTAAGAAGCCTCGGCGTGATACGCGCCAGCGGCTTTTCTTTTTACCTGTTTGTAGTTCTTCTATTTTTTCTGCTTGGTTTTTCTTTTTAGCCTTTTTAGCCATTAGCTTTGCTCCATGAGGTCTGCAGCTTTAGCAACGGCTGTTTTTATGCGTGCGTAGCATCCACAACGGCAGTAGTTTCGGTTCATGGCTTCTAGAATTTCTTCTTGGCTTGGTTTTTGGTTTTGCTCTAAAAAGGCAGCTGCAGTCATCATTTGACCATTCATGCACCAAGCGCATTGAGGTACTTGCTCTGAAATGAAGGCTTCTTGTACAGGATGCAGTACTTCTTCTCCTTGTGCATTTACTGTGGCTAAGCCTTCTACGGTGCGTATGTTTTTTCCTTCGACAGCTACGGCAGGCGTGACACATGAACGCATAGCAACGCCATCAATATGCACGGTGCAGGAGCCACATATGCCAACACCACAGCCAAATTTTGTTCCTGTTAAGCCTAATTCATCTCTTAAAACCCAGAGCAGCATGTCTGCGCCTTCAGCTTCTGAAGTATAGGTTTGATTATTTATTTTTAAGTCCATAGGCACAGTTTAGTCGTAAATTCACTAATGGTTTGGGTACTAGACAGCAAACTTCAACCTTTGAATCAGGTTGCCATTAGGACTGTAGGGCTTGATTTAAGGGGGCTAAAACATGCTCAAAGCCCGTGAATTTAAACCTTGGCTTAGCCCTAGAATCTATAGGCGCTGTCTGTATCAAAGGCTTAAATTATGGTCCTCAAATGGCTATTGCTAAGTTAGCATTAATGGCTTGGTAACGCTTTGGTAACGCCTTGTTTTTTAAACTAGCTTTGTCAGAGAAGAGATGAATCAATGACTGGGTTGTGCACTGGTATTAAAGGTCTAAATGTCTAATTAGTTTTCATTTAGCCCTCCCCTTCCTAGAGATTTGGTTCTTTCATTCATTCCTAGATTCTTAAACATAAGAATCTAACTCCTTACCGACCTAGGCAACGCATGGCTTAGGTCGGGCTTTTTAGGTTTAGGATGCCGTAGGGCACCCAATCTGCTCAAGTATTTGGCTTTTAAAATCTAACTATGGACTTTTTGTTTAATGACAATTCATGGAGATTTAATACTAAGCTGAATTATAAATGTCGCACTGCTTCATAATTCCGACCTTGCCGACGTAGTCGAGACAGCTTTGGGGACTACGCTCTGACTCACTCAGTCTTATGACACTTTCTAAGCAGTTTAGTATAAGACT
>CAYGTA010000613.1:0-2575 GCA_964352605.1 uncultured bacterium
GGAGTAAAAACAAAGCAACTCAGCCAAGGGTGCAATGTTTCATGGAACTGCAATAAGATTAATGAGCAGCAACCGCACGTGTACGCGCCCAGTCACGCAAAACATCCAGTTTAGCTGCCATAGTCACTGACAAAGGAACTGTAGAGGCGATCTCATGCTCAAGAATAGCTGTACTTAAATCTTGCCCTGCCGAAAAGGCTGTATAAAGCCCTGACACTACCACTTGTTCTAACTCAGCACCACTAAAGCCAAGCGTTTGCTGAGCTAAGTAATTCAAATCAAAGGTTTCAACAGAACGCTTTCGTTTTTTTAAATGCAACGCCAAAATAGCTGCCCTTGTTTCAAGATCAGGCAAATCAACAAAAAACAGCTCATCAAAGCGCCCCTTACGAATAAGTTCAGGCGGTAACTTTGTGACATCATTAGCAGTCGCAACCACAAAAACATCAGCTTTACGTTCTTGCAACCATGCCAAGAATAAACCAAGCACTCGAGTTGACACGCCACCATCTTGTTCAGAAGCATCTGTAAAGGCTTTCTCAATCTCATCAACCCATAAAACGACAGGGGCTAACTTTTCAGCCAATAAGGTGGCACGCCTAAAATTAGCTTCACTCTCACCAACAAACTTATTGTAAAGGCTTGAAGGGTCCATCTTTAAAAGTGGTAAACCCCAATCACTCGCTACAGCCTTAGCCGCCAAACTCTTACCACCCCCCTGAACCCCCACCAGCAAAACCCCTTTTGGAAATGATAATCCAAAGGCTTTTGCTTCTTCAGGACGCTGCAAAATAGCTCGGCGTTTCTTAAGCCAAAGTTTTAAATGTTTTAAGCCCGCAACATCTGTCATGGCATTCTCAACAGGATAAAACTCGAGTAAGCCATCTTGCTCAACAATTGTTTTCTTAGCTTCAATCACGCTAGCCAAATCATCTGGCCCTAACTCATTATCTTCAACCATAACTTTCGTTAAAATTTTCTCAGCCTCAAGCAACGTTAAGCCCTGCAAATTACGTGCCAACACAAGCATCTCTTCAGCACTCAAACGAAACTCTAGTGTTAAGCGTTTAGATAAATCACGGTACACCGTAGCAATAAGTTGTTTGTACTCAGCTAAAGCGGGTAAAGGCATACGCAAAATGGTTGTTAAGCCTCTAAGGGAAAAAGGAATCTCTTCAGGTAAAGCACCCGTGATGATAATGCTGCCCTCATGTTTTAAAAACTGCTGCGCTGCATCACGTAGCTTTGCAACCACAGACGCTTCAGATAAATCATGCGTTAAACCCTGAAAGTTATAAATACCTGAACGCTTCTCGGTCTCTACCTGCTCGAGTGCTGCTACCGGCGACAAGGTAGCCCTATGAGGAGACTCTAAAACAGCTACATTAGTGTCATTTCGTCCTGACGCTTGGCGTTCACGCGCTACCGCCAGTTCAAAATGATGCTTTAAGCCTTTGGTACGACTCCAAACATAAAACGGCATTCGTTGCGCATCTGCCAAGTGCATCAGTAAACTCTGCACCCTTGCCTTCTCAGTTGTTTCAATAAAGATAATAGGATGCCTTGAACGCACCAGCAAAGCCAAATCTTGCATAAATAAATCCGTCGCCACAGTAAAAAGAGTTTAGCAGCCAAACAAAAAAAGAACGCTAAAGTATTTAACTCGAGCGTTCTGGAATTTTTTTACTAAGCTACTTAGCTATTATGTTACTTACTCATCCGCAATGGTTTTTAACATAGCAGGGTCCGATAAAATGATTTTGCCGTAACCAGCCGAAATGGCACCCGACTTAGCAAGTTCACCAACAACTTTAGTAACTGTCTCACGTACAGAACCAACCGCTGCAGCTAAATCATCATGGGTAATATGAACAATAGAAACATTATCTGTACTCAGAGTAGATAATGCACTATCTTTTAAATCTAGTAACTCAGCCGCAATACGGCTTTTCAGTCGCTTGCCTGCCAAACGGTGCAAAGACTTATACAAAGCCTCCATCGATTGCGCCAAATGAGCTGTGAGTTTAGCCATATCACTCGCAGTTAAAAGTTCAGGCTCGAGTACTTCTAGCTGGCAGTTGGTTACTGCTTCTGCAAAATAATGTCTTTGGGTTTGGGCTATGACTTCTTCACCAAAGTAACCGCCGGGCTTTACGTAGCGTAAAGTGAGTCCGTTACCTTCGTCATCTACTGTGTGAATGCGTACCAAGCCTTTAGCAAGACGATATAAGGCTGATGCTCCACCGGGGAATAGAATAATTTCGTCTGCGTGAAAGGTCTGCATGTTGATTTGTTGGCGTTGCCTTAGGGCGCTGCTCATAATGCTCCTTAGCTAGCTGCCCCAAGCTATATACTTTAAAGTAGCTAAACTGTCTATGAACAGTCTTTAGTCAAGCTTACCAACTGTAGAAGATTGTGTTTTAGAGCACGGTTAAGCTAAAAAGCTTTTTCTTGTTACCTTTTGATATAGCAGCTTTCAGGTTAAACACTATATCGACTTAGCCTATCCGTTTTTACTCAGCTAGCTCGGCATTTAAAACTAGCTAAGCGCTTTAAATGCAAAAGGCTATATAAC
>CAYGTA010000614.1:0-2558 GCA_964352605.1 uncultured bacterium
TATCGTGATTGCGGCTTTATCCGCCAAGACAAGGGCCGCAGTCACGATGGCAACCGAAAAGATCCTTTATCAGCAAACAAGACCTTTTATGGCTAACTATTAATATACGCCAGATTTAGGCATCTGGCGTCACAGGTAGCGTCACAGGTAGCGTCACACTTTGCGTCTCAATTAAGAGTGTCGCAGGTAACGTCACAGATTTTGTCACAGGTAGCGTCTCACTTTTTAAATTTAAGGCAATTTTACTTTTCGATACAGAAAAGTGGTTCACTATTGAATGACAAATAATCATCATCTTGAAGTGAACCACTAATAGAAACTTTTTTAACGATTTATTAGCAAGATGTGCACGGATGTGCTAGCACTACAGGTAAAAGGGTTAAAGAAAATATTACGGCGTATTGAACAAGGCGCTTCATGTCATCTCCAATCCAAGAGCAAACTACTCTTGAATCAGTGTTTATCAGAACGGCTACTTTGTTAAATGTAATTTTTTACATTTGGATAACGAGCCTCAAAATCTTCAAGCACACTTTCTAGAATTAAACCTTGTTTATTTAGTTTCAACAGGCTTAGATAAACCTTGACGACAGAAACAATATTGAATTCATCTAGATTCACTTCTTTAAGCCTATTGCGGGTCTTATAATTTGTATTTCTATCAATAAGCACTTTTGATTCTCTTGATTTACGAGCATCATCTTTTAGCCAAAGCTCTTTAAAGGAACCAGGTAAGGAGATAATCGTACCCCCCAGCCTCAAACCATCTCCATACTTCTCATTTGCCAAAAGGGGGATGGATGCTCTTGCATCTATAAAATCTTGACAAAAATATCCGAGCATGTAGCTAGCTAGAGGAAAAAGCTTTGCACAATCATGAATAATATTTGTTTTAAATTTTAGCAATGGCAGTAGTTTTTTTATGGATGAAATATGAACTTCCATTGGATTGTTAGTAGCATTTAGCTCTAGGTGGCAAGTAAATAAAACGAGATTTGCATATAAACTCGCCTCTAAACACTTACTACTCTTTGGGAAATCGCTAATTGCGGCCAAAGCATCTTGATTTCTTCCTGAAATTATGTACTTCCAAGCATCTACCACCGGTTCAAAGACTTTTAACTCGCCGGAAAGTTGAGGTTCGCCAGAAAGCCATGAGGTTCTAAACTTAAGATAGTTATGATAGCTAGCGTTATCTTGATTAAAGCCATTATAGGCAATCGGAACAGTTCTGTTACCCAACGCAGTATCAAGCGCCACTTGTTGATTCTCTAAAGTATGAAGCCTATTTACAATACCTAATTCCTTAGCAAGATAATTTGCACGACCCAATATATACTTAGCAAACTCAAAACTTCTGTCGTCATACGCTGCAGCAAATGCCATTTCATAAATATGGACCAGGCCTTCTCTTTGTAAAGGTGACAATTCTAAGCACCGTTGGATTGACCAGTCATAATAATCCCTGCAAATATCTTTAACAACACCAAACATATTTATACAAGCCAAGGCTTTCGCAAGTAATCCAGTTGCTAAAAGCCCTTTAAATTCCGTCAAAATAACTATCGCATCCTCATGTTTTTGTAGACTTATAAGCATCTCCGCTTGCCTACAACACAAAATCTCATCTTCCGAGTAAAGATGATGTAAGGCAAAGAATTTTGATTGATCAATTTGGTGTTTAAGTCTGTCAAAAATTACAGGATCAAGTAGGTCAAGGAGTGTGTAGCCTTTATCCTCTTGTGAAGTTAAAGGTATTGCTGTTTGAAGGTTTTCAGACGGTGCAAAACGCAAAGCTAATCTCCTTACTATTCTTTAGTATCTCATAAAAATCACATTTTGTTTATGACCACTGTCTTATTGGGCTACACAATTGCAATAAAGTCAGACTCGAGTTGCCTACTTGACCAAATTTATTTTTGTACTAAGTATACTTTTATTAGAGATTTTGATCTCTATCTCCTCTCTGACAGCCCTGCATTCTCCCCAATGTGGGGCATCTTTAATTTTTAGCTTGTTTCATGCTTTCAATCAAGCGTTTAACAGTTTCTGATAAATGCGTTAAGGCAATCTCTAAATTAGCAGTCATAAAAAACAATAACTCGAGTATCTAAGCTCGAGTTATTTCGTTTGGGTTTAGGTTGTGGTTTAACCTAGTATCAATAAAGCTTCTTCATCACTAACATCTCTAGCTTTGAATAGTTCATTCTGTCCTTTTGATTGTTCGCTTGTTTGTTCAGCATATTTGAGTAAGCATTCAGCTTCTTCTTTTGTGAGGGTCGTCAAGCTTTTAATGGCTCTGCTTGTTAGTTGTTCAGCTAGCTTGTAGTGGTCATTTCGTTTAAAACCAAGCTTGCCTAAGTTTCTATGTAAGCTTTCTGCTTCTTGTCTTGAGATAGTGGCTTGAGTATCTAAGTGACTTAGGAAGAGAGCCAGTAGTGGCTCTCTCGTTTTGTTGTTTTTGCTTGTCATAGTTTAGGCTGCTTGCTCGATAACTAAACAATTACAGACTTCAAAGCCATTAACGATGCTTAAGGGTGAGGCGCAGTAGCTACAAA
>CAYGTA010000615.1:0-2549 GCA_964352605.1 uncultured bacterium
AGTGTTTTAAATGCAAAAGGCTATATAAGCAATAACAAATAAAAAAATAAGAACTCGGTCACCTCATATAACGAAACAAAGAAGTACGGCTAATACAGCTGTACTTCTTTTAAAGTATGAATCACCCTAATTAGGGTATTTTATAAGTGCATATATCTTAAACGCAATTTATTCTACTGCGCTACTAGCAAAACTTCCTGAACCAAAACTACGACTAATCGCAGTTGACATAAGCGCAGTAAACAAAATAACAAAGGTACTTACAACAACAGCAAAGCCTAATAACCAAGTATCTACACTAGCCATTTCTACCATTTGACCTGTAGGTGAAAAACGAGCTGCTGCCATGCCCGTATAGTGCATACCTGAAACCGCAACACCCATGATTAATGCAGCAAAAAAACGCATAAAAAACAAAAATCCTGAGCCTCGTTTAGTTGCCCAATTATTCGAAAGTTGATACGCAATAACCATAGCAGCAATCGAAGCCACAACAGCAATAGCAACAGAAATACCAAACAGTAGCGGATCGTAACTCGTGTGAGCAGCCATCTGCATAGCGTACATACCACCGTAGTGCATGACAACAATACCGCTACCCATAACAACACCTGCGACAAGTAAGCGAAAAACGCCTAGCTTTTCACCACTAATGGTTAAGAATGCAACTCCAGCAGCCAACACAGCTGCGACACCTGAACCAATGGTAATTAAAGGATCGTAACTAACCAATAAAGGCAAACGTAAGGCAAGCATGCCAATGAAATGCATAGACCAAACACCAATGCCCATAGAAATAGAACCAATTAAGAGCCACCCTGCGCGACTCTGACCTTTAGATTGTCTTAACTTACCCGCAACATCAAGTGCAGCGTAGCTAGCTAAAACAGCAATACCATAAGAAAGAGCAACAAGGCCCCACGAATAGCTCGAGCTTAAAAAGCCTTCCATAACTAATACTCCTTTGTATGTCTCGTCGCGTGGCTGTCTCTTTCCGTGCGTCGTACATTTTGAGTGCTTTTCATGATGACGTAAGGAAAGTTGGTATTACACTCGTGGTTATCTGAATTGATTTCCACTAAAGCTGGCTTTTGGTTCAGCTTTCCTGCTTAAAATAGACTTTTTCTTCTTACAAAAATCTGATTTTTATGTCTTAATGTGGGTTTTCTCATTGCTTACGTCTATATTTCGAGCATCTTTGTGTTAAACCGCTTACATCTGTCGTAAAAAAGGCCTTTTTACAGCAAAAGTAAGTTTTTTGTAAGTATTTTAGCCCTAAACTTGAAATCTAAGTTTCGTCTGTCTCAACTTAAAACTTCCGTCGTCATCTGCTTTGCAGAAAGGTATTTTAGTCATGGCAAAAATCACTATTATTGACGACTCTAAAGCAACTGTAGATATGCTGTCTACCATTCTTAGTTCTGGTAGTCACCAAGTCACAAGCTTTCTTGACAGCAGCAATGTTGAAATGCATATTGCTACTGATCCACCTGACCTCATCTTATTAGATGTTGTTATGCCGGCAAGAAATGGCTATGAAGTCTTGAGGGCTTTAAAGCGTGACGCCAGCACCAAAAGTATTCCTGTTATTCTAGTGACTTCAAAAAGTGAAGAAACTGATATTAAATGGGGTAAACGCCAAGGCGCAAGCGACTATGTAACAAAACCGTTTACGCCTCAAAGCATTCTTTCTGCTGTCAACTCACAGCTTTAAAATACAAAATGAACGCTCAGACCGAAAAGCAAACTGCTTTTTACTTTTCTTTAGGTAATGACTATTTTGCGCTCGAAGGAAAGTACGTCAAGCAAATTATCGAGTTAAGTCAAATAACTCAAGTCCCTCGCACAGAAAAAGACTTTTTAGGACTCATTGCGGTTGAGGGTAGCATTTTGCCGTTAATGAACAGTCAGCAGTTATTAAAACTCGAGCCTGTTGAGGCAGCTTTGGCTGTTTTGCTTGGTCATCAAGGTAAAATGATTGCTTTTAGTTTTGAGAGAGTGGTTGGCTTTTTTTCTTTAACTAAGTCTAAAGAAGGGCTTATTAAGCCTGCATTTAGCTCTTTTGTTAGTGATGTCACTACGCATGATGAGCAGAACTATCATCTTCTTGATGCGCTGAAGCTTATTGATTTTGCCGAGGAAACCCTCGTTGTTGTTTAGAAAACTTAAACCTTATCAGGAGTATGTATGTCAGATATTAGTGGTAAAATAGGATCTCTAGATGATCTTAATGATGATAATCATTTAGATTTAGTAAAAAATGAAATAGCAGAAATCGCTTCTAATGAAGAGATTGTTTTTGATGATTATGAAGAGAATGATTTTGATGTAGCGTCAGCTAGTTCTTTAAATGACTTGGTAGATGACAATGCTGATCAGTTTCCTTTACATGATTTTGATCAGCAGCAAGGTGGGTCTGGAGCAAAAAAAGGTTTTTTTGCCAGCCTATTCAGACAACCTGAGGAACCTTTAAATTCTTTAGATGTAGACTCAGTTGCTTACAATGATGAGTTTAATGCCAGTGATCTTGAGATTATTTCAGATTACAG
>CAYGTA010000616.1:0-2547 GCA_964352605.1 uncultured bacterium
GAAATACCTTTAAGCATTGTGGTTACTTAGTGCAATGATTACTGGAAATGCAATAAGAGAATCAGAGTTTAGGCTCCTAGATCAGAATTATAAATCTCGTGAGACTTAATAATTCAGCTTGATATGAATTTAACTTTTTGCCTTCATGCCAAGCTAATCTACTAAAAAAGACAAACTGAAATAGTGCAAAGGAAGCACTCAAACTTTACTGAGCGCTACTTGGCAAAGGCAAAATAAGCGAAAACTGAGTCCCTACACCCACTTGACTCGTAACCACAACCTCTCCCTCATGCAAATCCATAATGCGCTTAGTTATCGCCAAACCCAAACCAGCACCATCACTGCCCCGCTGATTAGCAACCCGATAATAACGCTCAAAGACATGCTTTAAATCTTCTTCCGGAATGCCCTTACCCGTATCACACACACGCACCCACAAACGATTAGCCTTCGTCAAAAGCTCGAGCTTTACTTCACCTTCAGTTGTGTGTTTGATAGCATTATCCACTAGGTTAGTAAGGGCCCGCTCAAATAGTCCTAAATCTATATCTACCAAAGGCAAATCAGCAGCGACATCCATGCTTAAATGAATATTTTGTTTTGCTGCATAATCGTGAAACTTCATGACCACATCTTGTACAAGTTCTTGAACAGGGTAGCGTTCAAAATTGGGCTGTACCGCTTCTGAATCAAAACGAGAAAGCTCAAAAAGATCACTCACCAAGGCACTAAGGCGCTTACTCTGCCTACTCGCCACATTTAAATAACGCTGCTTATCATCCTCAGAAAGCTTATCTTCTTTCATCTGTAGGGTTTCAAGGTAACCCTGCAACGCTGCCAAAGGCGTTCGTAAATCATGAGACACATTACTAATAAGCTCACGGCGCAACCGATCAACCTGTTTTAAACCCTGAACTTGTTCACTTATACGCGTTGACATTTCAATAAACACATTTTGCAACTGATCAATCTCATCTTTTGGCCTTGCGAGTGGCATTAGGCTAGTTCCAGCTAAGTCAAAATCTTGCCCCCGAAACTTCGTCATGGCAGACTCGAGCTTCGTTATTCTTCGCGTAAGCAAAACATAAGCCAAAATGGCAATGCCAACGACAAACAAAAGCAGTACACCTACACTCCACAAAACAACTTGTAAGACCGTACTACCTAGTAAATTACGCATAAGGGAATCTCTAGAACTATCTGCCAAAATGACATAGAGAAACCCTTTTCCTTCATCTAGGGGCGCTACGGAAAATATCTTTTCACTGCCTTCATTTCTGGGGTCTGTACTGCGAATAGGATAGCTAGTAGACGTCAAAAACGTTTCAAGCGGCGCAATGTCTACCACCTCACTCACCAGCATTTCAGTGGGTACAGACGAGCCAATAATGAGACCCTCTCTAGTTAAGACATAAATCTCCACACCAGGATTGGTCATGGCGAGAGTTTTAGCTAAGCCACTAAAAGCCGTTGCGTCCACTGCATCACCAAGCATAAGTCCGGGTTGATCAGCCACCAAAGTCGACGCCAAGTTCTGATTAATCTCTTGAGTTAACTCTTGAAAGTAAAGCTGCGAACTACGCAGCGTAAGCCAAACAAAGACTGAAGCCAAAGGAATAACCAAAAGCAGTAAAATGAGAACCAAACGAGCCTGAAGCGTACGAAACATGACCCCTAGCCAGCCACAAACTTATAACCAATACCCCACACCGTCTGAATATACTCAGGCGCTGCAGGATCAAGCTCGAGTTTTGCCCTTAAGCGATTAATATGTGAATTAACCGTATGTTCAAAACCTTCATAACCGTAACCCCAAACCAAATCAAGCAACTGAGTACGAGAGTAAGCCTTACCCGGATGCTTAGCAAACTGCACCAGCAAATCAAACTCTTTAGCTGTCAAGGCAATCATTTGACCCTCACGAGTCACCTCGCGTTTTTCAAGGTCAATAAACAACTTACCTGCCGTAATACTCGAGCTTTCCTGTGTTTCTTTACCTTCAAACTGCTTTTTACGACGCAATAGCGCTTTAACTCGAGCTTGTAGTTCGCGCATGCTGAAGGGCTTTGTTAGGTAGTCATCTGCGCCTATTTCTAAGCCAAGTACGCGGTCTATTTCACTTGATTTGGCGGTGAGCATGAGTACTAGGGTGTTTGGTTTTTTTTCTCGGACATGCCGGCAAATTTCTAAGCCGTCAATACCAGGCAGCATGATGTCTAGTACGAGTAAATCGTAGGCTTTGCTTAGGGCAGCATTTAGGCCATCTTCGCCATCATGAACCGTGTCTACTGTGTAGGCAGCATCTTTAAGATGCATGCTCGTTAAGTGCGCTATATCTTTATCATCTTCTACAACTAGAATGTGAGCCATTATTTCTTTACTTTAAACCAGATGCTTCACAAAAGGGTAACAAAGTTTATAAGACTAAGGTACAACAATAACAAACTAAACCATCTTGGTATTTATAGTTTTCTAGCTTCTAGGTGCGCCTTCTTTCTAAGTCTGTGCTTTTTCAACTAGTGTCGCTTTCATAATCTCGTTACTATA
>CAYGTA010000617.1:0-2544 GCA_964352605.1 uncultured bacterium
ACAAAATAGAAGACATACTCAAAGCAAGCTAAAAAAGCTCGAGCTACGCAACTAAGAACCTAAGGATGCATTAAGCTAACTGCTTAAAGCATCCTCTGTAGATTTAAAGCATTAAGTAAGAAAGAAACCATGCCTACATCAAACAAGGACTCTAAACAAGCCAAAATCACAGTAAAACTCATTCCACCAAAAGCAAGCAGTTACACAGATTTTCCTGAAAGCACCCTCACCACCGAAGGCATAAAAACCATAACGGCTGACTTTAGCAGATATCACTGCAGAACCCACATAGGCATTCCCTACACACATAAATCAGGCCTACCCCTACACTTAAACATCATTCAACCTAATCAAAACGTTAACGCCACAGAAATAAAAAGCTTCCCTCTCATTCTTTACGTACAAGGTTCCGCATGGTTTAAACAAAACACCACCACTGAACTCGCGCAACTCTCACGCTTTGCTCAACGTGGTTATGTTATCGCTATAGTTGAATACCGCCCCTCACCTATAGCAGCCTTCCCAGCCCAAATCAAAGACCTAAAAACCGCCATAAGATACATGCAAGCAAACGCCAAGAACTACAACGCTGACCCCGAGCAAAGCTACCTATGGGGAGACTCATCTGGCGGACATACCGTCGTCATGACAGCCGTAACGCTAAACAACTCAAAGCTAGATGACGAAGCAAACCAAACACCTCTAACCCTAAAAGCCGTCATAGACTACTACGGCCCCACAGACATAAGCAAAATGAACGAAGAACCCTCTACTATGAACCACACAAGCCCCGAATCACCAGAAGGGAGGCTCATAGGAGGGCTAAACGTACTCGAAAACCCCAAAAAAGCAAACGCCACCAACCCCATGACCTACATAACAAACGAGAACCCCATACCCCCCATACTCATAATGCACGGTAACAAAGACCGACTCGTACCCTTCGGACAAAGCATCATGCTCTTTAATGCCTTAAAAAAAGCAGGCAAGCAAAGCGAATGCTACGAACTAAAAAACGCCGACCATGGAGGCGCACCCTTCTGGACAGAAGAAATACTAGACATAGTCGAAACGTTTATAGCCAAATACAAATAAGCTCAGCCTTATTGCAAATTTGCTTGTGGCTGAGCTTATTTATACGTACGCTTTACAATTTAGATAGTTTGCCTACAAGCAGACTAGTCAGGCAAAGACTTAAAAAACTTTTACAAAAACAAAAACCAAAACCGAAATAAAACCAAAAAACTCGAGTATTTCTCCTAGGCAATTATTCATGCTAAGACCCTATCATAAAAGGCTTGCTAAAATAAATATTTGCTGTAGTTGCAAAAGACCATAGTCAAAGAAGCAAAAATACAAACTGGCAAACTCAAAAGATAGACCAAAACACCTACTCAATCCAAACTGATAAAAAGCTTTAAACCTAAGATTGCATATAACTGAAATGTACGGAGTCGATAGCCACAATTAAGTATCTTACGGGCCACCTAGGTATAAGCAAGATGATTAAAAGCTAAACTCGAGTTTAACTATAAGCTCAACTGAATGTTAATTGAAGTAACAAAATGATACATATAGTAAGGTCAAAAAACTCGAGTATGCTTTCTAAGCAACCCCTACGTTGTTCCATCGTAAAAGCTTAATACGAAACTCTCACCAAAAAAGTAATTACAGTAATTACAATACAACTATGCTCAAAGAAACAAAAATAATACAAATAGGCAACTCAAAAGGCATACGCATACCCAAACCCCTACTCAATAAATACAAGCTAGAAGGCCAAGTCACCCTAGAAGAATGTGAAAACGGCATCCTCATACACGCAAAACAAAACACAAAACTAAGCTGGGAAGAAACCTACAAAGCCACCCAAACAGCCAACGAAAACTGGACAGACTGGCAAACCCTAGAAGACGACTGGGACAACCTTGATTAAACGCTACGAAATACACCTAGCAAACCTAAACCCCACCCTAGGCTCAGAAATAAACAAAACACGCCCCATCGTTATAATAAGCGACGACGCAATGAACAAACACCTAAACACCATCGTCGCCTGCCCCCTAACCACCACCCTACACCCCAACTGGCGCAGCCGAATACAAATAAACTGCGCAGGAACAGCCTCAGAAATAGCAGTAGACCAAATAAGAACCCTAGACAAACGCAGACTCATAAAAAAGCTAGACAGCCTAAGCCAAGAAGAAGCTTTAAACCTAAGATTACTAATAACTGAAATGTACGGGGAAGCTTATTAGTCGGACTTCCAGTAGATAGAGGTGTCTCTTCTTTTGTTTTACTATTCTATCTATTATGAAGAAAATGTCTGTCTCAAGAGTTCGGGGTGAATATTTATTACTACCTTTTCGCGTAAAAAAACGAGTTGAGCTTGGGGTTCTATGCCTCTAACTTCTTTGATTGCTTTTGCATATACAGCGAGTTGGAAGTAGTATTTTTCTGGATTTATCTCTTGATCGGTTTTGTAATCTTCTAAATACCACACGTTGTTAGCGCAGTAGAGTCTGTCTATTATGCCTTGAAATA
>CAYGTA010000618.1:0-2537 GCA_964352605.1 uncultured bacterium
GGAGTTCTTTACTTTCAAACATAAGAGAACCCGTTGAAGAAAACAACGACGAACTTTAAGTTTTAAAGCAGCTAAATAGCCTCCGTAGAGAAAACGCTACGGAGGCTATTTTTTTGTACTACTCATAGCTAAACTCACAAACCTCCACGGTTTTGATTGAACTCGAGCTCGAGTAAGCTTTGGCTTCTGCAAAATTCATAGCTAGCGGCTTTTCAGCTAGCTGTACCCCACCATAATGACTCAAGCGATAGGCTTTCTCTAGGTTGCCATTTGACAAATAAGTAAAAGCGTACAGGTAGTACTCATGGTGGTTTGACGCTGCCATACTGTAGTCTCGACGAAACAGCTCACTCGTATCATTAAAATACAAGGCGTTTATTATTTGATTATTTCTTAAGCGTGTGCTTGTACTTTTAAGGTAAGCAAAGTCAAGCTTCTTTTCAGAAAGGAAGCGTTCACTAAACTGAACAAGCTCAAAATCAGTTGCCAAAACAGTTATTAAACGACCTTCTTCATAGCTGTAAAGCTCCTCATAACTCAGCTTGCCATTGTGCAAGCTTGTCAAACGCTCAAGGTTTCCTTTTTGATCATAATGATACGTAGTACTCGTTACGCCTTTGGCATTGGTCAGTATTTCTTTAGCTAGTTGCCCCGCAGTAAAGTGCTGCTCGAGTGTGTAGTTAAGGGCATCATTCAGGCTGCTTGTCTTACTAATAATGCCCTCGTCATAACGGTAACTATAACTAATGCGTTCAATATCTGAGCCTTCTTGCAGGTATTCATTGAGTAACTGCCCTTTAGGGCTAAAGCTCATGCTGTAGCTGAAGGTGCGTAGCAAATCACCTGCTTGAAATTCTTTACAAGAACGCTCATAACTAAGAACTGGTGAGCGAATAAGATCCGTTTCACTTATACCCCGCTCGCTTGCCCAATTGTTTGCTTGAACTTGACCTAAAAGCAGGCTTAAGCTTAAATACAAAAAGAAGTTTCCGTTAAGTCTTAGTTTTCTAAAAAGCATCATCTACCCCTAAACATCAAAGGAAGCCCAAACAGAGCTTCCTTAACTAAACCCGAAAAGGCAGCCTTAATCAATTCCAAAACTTACATTATCAAGACTCGAGCTGTTAGTTTGAGAGTTCCTCATGTTTGGACTAATGCTTAAATAGTCTATACCTCGCATGATTTCTGCAAATCTTTGTTCACTAATGATGTTTGCATCGATAAATTGACCTGGCGTGTAAAAATGCTGAGCTGTTAAAGTCAAAGCGTAGTCTTTCCAGTCTTGCGTTGCGCCTTCGAGCGGCGCAAGAATCACGCCAGTTTCGTTACCCATAGCTATAACAAAATTACGATCAGGGGCAGGGTTTGAAACGCTTAAACGAAACCTTAACTGTTTACCTATATAGTCACTAGCATCGCCAATAAAGATATCAGGAGCGCTCCAGCTAAAAGAATTCTCAGCATCTACTTTAAGATAGCTTTGTCCTGCATTACTAACATGCTGCACTTCCGCCTCAGAAAAAGCAACTGAAACTTCCCAGCCTTGGGTACTTTCATCAAAGGTCTGCACAATAGCTTTTTGCAAATTTCTAGTCACGCAGTCCACATGGGGATTTCTTGCAGTATTAAAAAACGCTACTCGAGTATTGAGCTGTTCTATATAGCCTCTTGTGGGTACGGCAGTTGGTTCTAAGCAGTTGAGTTCTAATAAGACAGTTTCTAACTGATTTAGACTTAGTAAAGGCTCAAGGTCAGAAACTGAGTTTTCGTTTAGGTTAAGACGCTCGAGCTTTGTCGTTTGGCTTAGTACGGAAATGTCACTGATATTATTTTTGTTTAAGTAGAGTTCTTCAAGGTCAGGCATGACAGCTAAAATGCTAATGTCACTTATTTGATTATCAATGGCATCTAGACTTATGAGTTTTGTGGCTTGCTTTAAATAGGATAAGTCACTTATTTCATTTTTAGAAATATCAAGATAACTAAGTTTGTTTAGGGTTTGCAGAGCAGAGATGTCTGGTATTTTGGTTTCAGAAAGGTTAAGTTCATCTAGCTCTTCGAGCTTACTTAAGACCGTGATATCAGCAATGTTGGTTGTGCTTATATTAAGATAAATTAGCTTTCTAAGATTCTCTAAAGCACTGATTTCACTTACAAAGCTATCTGATAAATCTAGTTCCTCAAGCTTAACAAGTTGACTTAAAGGGCTTATATCTTCAACTCGAGTGTTTCTAAAGTATAGGTAGCGGAGTTGCGTTAGCTGTGCTAGGGCTGCAAGGTCTTCAATTTTGCTGCTTGATAACGACAAGTAGCTAAGTTGGCTTAAGTTACTGAGCGCACTTATGTCTTTAGTATCTGTTGAAAAAATATTTAAAGACTCGAGCTTGCTTAAGTAACGCAGGTCATTTATGTTTGTGAGTGGGTTGTCATAGGCTGTTAAGCTGCTTAAGTTTTTGGCGTAGCGTAAGCCTTGTAAACTGCTTATATTTTTTCGCTGAATGCTTAGTTCTTCTAAACCTTCGAGATCTTTGCAGCTA
>CAYGTA010000619.1:0-2530 GCA_964352605.1 uncultured bacterium
CTCGAAGATACTGTGCTTGGTGCTATGCGTGCGGCTGGTTTGCCTGAAGATTGGCGTGTTGAGAAGCAAGCAGCTAAAGATAAGCATATGGTGGGGTCACGCTTTACGGTGGTGCCACCTGTGTCAGGTAAGTCACGACCAACAGGAACGTTTCTAGATATTAAGCGCATGCTTAAAGGTTCAGATTTATCTGAGGCTGTTCAGCTTCGTGCTATTGAGATTTTTGAGTTGCTTGCTGAAGCGGAGTCTCATGCGCATGGGGTTCCTGTTGAAGAGGTTCATTTTCATGAATTGGCAGATTGGGATTCGGTTGCAGATATTGTGGGGGCAGCTTGTTTCATTGCGCTGTTTCCGCAGGCAACGTGGTCGGTTGGGCCTATTCCTATGGGGAGTGGGCGGGTTCGTACGTCGCATGGGCCTATGCCGGTGCCTGCACCCGCCACAACGCAGTTACTTAAAGGCTTTGAACTCATAGATGATGCTGTGTCAGGTGAGCGAGTTACGCCTACAGGGGCAGCCATTTTGAAGGCGTTAAAGCCTAGTACTCGAGTGCCGCAGGGTCGTTGGTGTATTGAGGCTTCGGGGCAGGGCTTTGGTACAAAAGTGTTTCCTGAACTCGCTAATATGCTTAGGCTTGTGGCTTACTCGTCAAGCCAGAGTGCTGTTAAGCCTAGTGCTTTGATTCAGGAGAAGATTGCTGTGATTCAGTTTGAGGTGGATGATCAGAGTCCTGAGGAGTTAGCGATTGCACTGCGAATTATTCTTCAGTCAGATTGGGTGAAAGATGTTTATCAGTGGCCTGTTTATGCTAAGAAGGGTCGTTTGGCTTCGAGTGTGCAGGTGCTTTGTCAGGCGGATGCAGTTACTGAAGTGGCTGAGCTTTGTTTACTGCAAACAACGAGTATTGGGCTTAGGTATCGTATTGAGGATAGGTTGATTCTTGAGCGCAGTGAGCAGTTACTTTCTTTTAACAATGAGCAAGTTCGGGCAAAAAGGGTTGTGCGGCCAGATGCTAAGATGAGTCTTAAGCTAGAAGCAGATGAGCTTGAGAAGCACACGCGCACGCAACTCGAGCGTTCAAATCTCAAGCGTTTACTTGAGGGTGTTAAGGATGATGATGGAAGTTAGTGAAGCTAAAACAGCTTTAAAGCAGGTTCTTGCTGGCTTTGATGAGCTTGCTGTAGCGGTGAGTGGTGGTGTTGATAGCATGGTGTTGGCTTTTTATGCGCATGAGGTTCTAGCGCATAAAGTCACTATGTTTCACGCGGTTTCAGCAGCCGTTACGCCTGAAGCAACAGCTCGAGTTCAGCATTATGCTGCTAAGTTTGCTTGGTCTTTAAAGCTTGTAGATGCGCATGAATTTGAGGATGCTAATTACTTGAGTAACCCTGTGAATCGTTGTTTTTTTTGTAAAACAAATTTGTATGACACGGTGGCTAAGCATACTAATAAGATTATGGCTTCGGGTGCTAATCTTGATGATTTGGGTGATTACCGTCCGGGCTTGAGTGCCGCAGAGAACTACAAGGTGAGGCATCCTTTGGTTGAGGCAGGCATTACTAAAGCGAGTGTTCGTGCGTTAGCTCGAGCTGCCAGTCTTGATGATTTGGCTGAGTTGCCAGCGGCACCTTGTTTGTCTAGTCGCATTACCACGGGTATTCCTGTGACTGTAGAGCGAGTGAAGCTTGTTTATGAGGTTGAGAAGTTTCTTAAGCAAGAGCTTGGTTTTTTGAAGCTTATTCGTTGTCGTGTTCAGGAGCAGGGGGTTGAAATTCAGTTGGATCCTGTTACGTTGATGAGTCTTAAAGAGGATAGAGCAAGCTTAGAGCAGCGTATTAAGTCGCTATGTGAACGCTATAAGCATGAGGCATTTGTTTCGTTTGCGCCTTATAAAATGGGTAGTGCTTTCTTAAAGGAATCTTTGCATGTCAACTAAAAAAGAACTTAAAGATTATGTTTTTGATGTAGAGCGTAAAAAACGAACGGGTATAGATGAAGTTGTTTTTTGTTTACCCAAAACGGTTGGGCAGATAAGCCAAGCGCTTAGCTACGCTAAAGATAATGTAGAACAAATGCTGTTTACTCGGCTTAGTGCAGAAAAATATCAACAACTACCCGAAGAGTTAGCTGCATTGTTAGATTATGATGCGCTTTCTAATACAGCTATTTACGGTAAACAAACTCAGTTTGAAGAAACAAGTACGGTGAAACCTCAGATTGCCATAGTGACTGCAGGTACGTCTGATTTGGCGGTTGCGCATGAAGCAAAACGCACCCTTGATTACTACGGTAAAGCTAGTGATCTTTATAGTGATATTGGTGTGGCAGGCTTATGGCGGCTGTTAGAAAAAGTAGAAACATTAGCAACGTACCCTGTACTTATAGTTCTAGCAGGCATGGAGGGCGCTATTTTTAGTGTACTTTCAGGCTTAGTGAGCAATGTCATTATAGCGGTACCCACCTCAACAGGTTACGGGGTTGCAGCTGGCGGTAGAACCGCACTCGAGTCTGCTTTGGGTGGCTGTAGTCC
>CAYGTA010000620.1:0-2516 GCA_964352605.1 uncultured bacterium
GTTTTGCTTTCTTTGGCTGCAGGTTTAGGTATTGTGTACTTTAGGTATCCTGCTAAGTGGCTTGTGTTTGGCTTTATTTTGGCCACCCTTATGACACCTACAGATGTGCTTGCTATTGCCTTGTTTCGTCTTGTAAATGGCTTGGGTTGGAGTGATTCTTATTTGGCACTCACGGTACCTTTTTTTGCTAGTGCTACGAGTGTATTTTTGTTTAGGCAGCATTTTATGAGCATGCCTCCTGAACTTTCTGAAGCTGCTCAGTTAGATGGCGCTAATCCGTTTCAGTTTTTGGTTCGGGTTCTTATTCCTTTGAGTTGGAGTACCATTGGCGCGATTATTGTCATTATGTTTTTAGATACTTGGAATCAGTATTTGTGGCCATTACTCATTATTCGTAACCCTGATCAGCAAGTTGTGCAGGTTGGCATAGCTAAACTTTTGGCTGAGTTGCGTAATGATCAGTCATTTGGACCTCTTATGCTGGGGGCAGTGTTGGCTAGCTTACCGCCTTTGGTTGTTTTTGTTTTGCTACAAAAACAGTTCATGAAAGGCTTTGCTATTACGCAAGACAAGTAAGCCTGATATTTGCCTGACGTTTGCCTTTTAGAGTAGCTGGGTAGTATCTTCATACCCCTCTTTGGCACCCACATTTAAACTGAGTTGTGGGTGCTGATTTTTAAAAAGTGAGTTATCATGTTTAGCTTAAGAATCCTTATTGTTGTTTCTTTTTTAGGTTTAGGTTTGGGGCAAGCTCAACTAGAGTTTGTTCGAGTAGCTACGAATTTGGCTAACCCTCGAGGCGTTGTTGTCTTGAGTGATTATGAATTGTATGTTGTTGAAGCAGGCCATGGTGATGTGTCAGAAGGAACGGGTCGAATAAGTCATTTTATTGATCTGAATAAAGATGGTGATTTTGATGACCCTGAAGAAATGAATGCCCTTTTAAACAAGATTCCTAGTTATAACGGCTTGACCATGTTTGGTACTGGGCATGATGAAGTTGGTGGCTTGAGTGACCTTCTTTTGTTAGATGAACAGTTGATTTTTAGTAAGGACAATCCTCAGGCTGCTTATCTTGCTGACGGTTCGAATAATGATATTGGCCTACAGGAACTCAGTCTTGAAGGTCGTCTAGGGAGGACTTTGCTTAGGCGTGATTTTACCTTAAACAGTTTCACTTATGATCCGAAAAGCAAGTTTTTTTATGTTGTTGAAAGTGGTAACAATGCTTTGAGTCGTTTTAAGCTTGGTGAACCTTTTGAGTATGTGGCAGCGTTCTTGCCTTTAGTGAGTGCTCAACAAGCAGTTCCTGCGGGCGTTGCTTTAGAGCCTACTTCAGGTGATTTGTTCGTTGCTTTGTTTTCTGGGCAGGTTTACAACGGTGATTTGTTTGAGTCTTACAAAGAAAATGAAGCGAAAATTGTGAGGGTTAATCCTGAAACGCTTGAGCAGACTGACGAGCTTACTGATTTAACAACTGTGGTTGATCTTGTAGCTACAAAAGAGGGTATTTTGTATTTTCTTGAGTTAAGCACGGGTGAGCCTCTTGCTAGGCTAGCTCGCGATTTTGAATTAAGTGACCCAAATGCTTTGCCTTTGGCTGGTGGCTATCCACGTAAAAGTGGGCGTTTAAGTATGTATGACTTAAAAACCAAAAAAACAACTATTTTACTTGAGGGTCTTGATGCGCCTACCAACCTTAGTTATTTTGAGGGTAGTTTATACATTTCAACGGGTCAAGGTACCCCTAACAGGCTTGTAACTGCGCCAGATGGTTCTGTCTTTCCTATTGTTGGAGAGCTTTATAAAGTAACTGGATTGTCAGCCTTGTTTGATTAAAAAGGGTGTTTAGGAGCATTTTTATGAACGAATCATTCAGTAAGCATGTAGGTGAAAAATTTAATAAAGATGGCAGTGTTAAACGCTACCCAGGTAATACAGTTATTTGTTTCTTAGGAGAAGATCACCCTGCCTATCAAGCATCTTTATGGGCTCAAGAGCAGCTCAAAGCTTTGACCTTTGCCCACAAGTATGCATTCTTACCTCCTTCAAGCTTTCACATGACTGTTATGGGTTTAGTACTTGAAGAGCAACGCAGTGTCGAATACTGGTCAGATTATCTAGACTTAACGACCCCTCTAAGTGAAACAGATGCCTTTTTTACAACGCAACTCGCAAAACTCGAGCCTCTTAAAAAAATAACCATGCGCTACCAAAATAATCATGTTAACTTACATCCTTCCATCAGACTCGAGCCTAAAGATGAAGATAGTAATAAACTGTTACGTGATTACCGTGATCACGTGTCCGAATTAACAGGTGTGCGTGAACCTAATCATGATAGCTATGCGTTTCATATTTCGCTTTGTTACCCTATTATTGACTTAACCAAGGCAGAAAAAAACTACCTGAAAGAAGTCTTAAAAGATATACATGAACAGCTAAAAGCAACACTCGAGCCTTTTTCTTTAGCTGCACCTGAGTTATGTTTTTTTGACGATATGTTTTCGTTTTAC
>CAYGTA010000621.1:0-2514 GCA_964352605.1 uncultured bacterium
GATCGCGCTGTTTTATTCAAAGCTATTCAAAATACCCAAGTGGCTAGTTACGTTTAAGCTTGCGTGTCAAACTGAGGCCGTCTTGCTAGACGAACAATACTATTCATGATGATGGCGAGTTGTAGTGCTAGCAGTATGGCATCAAACATAAAGTTGCCATTACTCGCAAAGATACCTGTACGTATGTAGGTGGCTTCATCATGGGGTAAACGCATGAGGTCTATGCTGTCACCAATGCTCAGCTTTTCCCATTGCTCTTGTTGAATATTTATACGGTTTGGGCCTGCTTCTAAAGCTGACTGCTCATTCCAAGCTATAAAGTAATTAGTGCCACTTGAAGAAGTTCTATTTAAGCTCAAAGCTGTTCTCCAGTCTTGGCTAGCTTTATCTGTAATCGTTCTTTCAAGCAGCGTAGCACCCCCTATAAACCCTCTAATTTGCGCCATCTTGTAGAGTTTTGGTCCTGTAACGGCAAGCATGAGCCACAAGGCAAGCACGGCAACAGCTACCCAAATAACGCGGTAAAATATTTTTTCCATGTCATCTTCAGCATCCTTTGATGCTGGTTGTTTTTTGCTTTCGTGGCTTGCGCTTAGCAGCAAAGCATTTAAGCTTCGGCTGGTTCTTAAAATATCTAAACCAAAATAAAGAAATAACGCACCTATAAGCACAAAAGGTAAAACCAAAAAGAGCCAGATGTTTCTACTGAACATTAAAGGGTTATCCGTAAAAAACGGAATGAGCATAATAAAAACACCCAAAGCCATTTGCAACCAAGGATTATTCGCCCAACTCGAAGCTCGAGTTTTATTGACCATAGTCATAACCATAAAGCGACCAAATAAGAAAAAGCCCCCCGCAGCTACCAGATCACCTTTTTTAAGCTCGAGTGTGTGGTTTTGCAGCATAGCTTTGGTGTTGTTTATAGTGATGCTGCTTAGGCGTGTAGTTTGGCTATAGCGATCAGTCGGATTATTCTTGATTTGCCTTGAAGAACTACTGTTTATTTTTCCTTCAATGATTTTCATGATGTGGTTCTTACTGACTTAAGTCTCTTACTAATATGACCGCGGGGTCTACTTGAACATAACTGTCTTCGAGATTTCTAAAGATCGGGTCGTTAGGGCTGACACCTACAGGTCTTACGGTTTCTTGTATATATGACTTTTTCCTTAGGCTTATAGCAATTTGTTGACCGTCTGGTGATAGTGCTATTTCACCTAGAGGTCTAGAGTAAAGCCAGTCAGCCACTAAGGTTTCGCTCTGCAAATTCCAGTGTTTAAGCCTCCCAGAGCTAAAAGAGGCAAGAACCTGCTCTGCATTTTCACTTAAAGCTAGGCCTGTTAGGTAGTCATCGCTATTGCTAAAGCTTCTTATGCGTTCACCTGTTGTTTGCCAAACGCTTATGTTTTCTTCTGAATCAACTGCAGCTAAGTACTCACCTGTGGCATCAAAAACAAGTTTTTTAATGCGATTCTCAGATATATTTAGAATGCGGTATTCGCTAAAGTCACGAACAGGCCACAGCACTACTTTTCCGTCAGACTGTCCAACAGCAATCACACTTTGACCCGAAGCTGCTATGCTAGAAATACTGTTATCATGGGGTAACTTTGTAACTAAACTGCCATCGATTGTACTCCAGAACGTTACGAAAGACTCAGTCTCACCCTGCTCTTCAACATAAGCAGACTCAGCCATCAGATCAAAACCTGAAACAAACACCATATCAGACGCCTTTAAACCCTTTAAACCGTCAGACTCGAGTACAAACTCAACGGTTTTGTTGCCTTCAGCGTCATATAGGCGTACTTCGTTATCTTTTTCTATAAGGGCATAGCGACCATCTGCCGCGACAACTAGACCTTCGTTTATGGCTGCACGTAAACCGCCTAGACCTGCTAAGCGTTCTTCTTTAAAACCTTCTGCTATTTTCCAAACTCTGACACCTGCTGGACCTCGCGCATAAAGGGTTGTGCCATCAGCTGAGTAACTGAGCATATTGGCGCCTGTGTCGCTTATAGTTAAACCACGTACACAATTTTCGTTTTTCTTACAAAGACTTGAAGCCGTCATTTTTGGCGTTAGATTAGAGCGAAAAAACCCGTACAGCATAAAGCCCGCAAGTAAAAAGCCTACAACAAAAGCTAAACCTATAAAAAAGCCTTTTACACCTTTAAAAAGCATTTTCATTTCAAACCTCTCAAGTCTATAAGCGTTTCCACGAATGGTTTGATGGTACAACCATTCGTGCGACCTCGGGGGGTAAAAACAACCCAACTCAGTCGCTGGTGCAATGGTTCTTGGAACTGCAATATGTTCAGCTTTAAATAGTTAGTAAAGATCTGTTGAAGCATAAAATCCTCTTTCTTATGCTCTTATTATTGCTAGCAAGCGTCGCAGAAACGTCGCAATCTTTTTTCCACGACTTACTGCTTCGCAGATAACATCGTGTGACCTTAATACTAAGCTGAATTATAAATGTCGCACTGCTTTATAATTCCGACCTTGCCG
>CAYGTA010000622.1:0-2512 GCA_964352605.1 uncultured bacterium
TTTATTAATAAAGTAAACGGAAATAGTATAAATCAGTAATCCCTTCAATTAAAAGTTAGCCTAAAAACAATAAAACTGCCTTGAGAAGCGCTTCAAACACCCAACTCTACTTTTCACCCTTGGGTTTAGCACACTACAAACCTCATAAAGTATCAGGGTAAAAGTACCACTCTGAAATGCCATGGTGTATTTACGTTTCTCTTGTTTCTTTTCCATTCAAAGACACTTTTATGTATTTTCTCTACACTATGTACCCATTACAAATAACCAAGGCCAAAAACTAACATTCCTCTACAATGTGTAATCCATTGTTCCTTGATCATTCACAACATAGTTCCAGCGTTCAAGATAGCTTGTACCTGGCTCAAACTTATCTCCTTGAGCTTCAAGCAAAGACCATAATTTCTGGTCCAGATCCGCCTGAATTTGGGCGTAAGAAGAGTCATTTACAAGATTCGTTAACTGGAAAGGATCACTATCATTATCATAAAGTAGCCAAGGACCATCCAAAGTTCGAACATAAGTAAAGCGGAGCGTACGAACCCCGCGAAATTCACGACCACCCCTATCACGAGTGAACTCACCAAAAGGATGAAAGCAAGCTAGAAGTGCCGCTCCCCCTGAAGGATCAGCTGCATTATTAGTAATGACAGGGCTAAAATCTCTACCTTCAACGCTATCAGGAATATCTACTTCGCAAAGCCCAAGAAGGGTAGGTAAAATATCATGAGCATTTAACATAGCATCCACTCGAGTTCCAGCATGACCAGGCATCTTCACTAAGAAGGGCACACGAATCGACTCTTCCCAAGGTCTTTGTTTTCGTTCTTGATCTTGTGAGCCAAGCATGTCACCGTGATCGGATGCAAAGACTACTATTGTATTCTCGGCTAGACCAGTTTCTTCTAGCTTGCTAAGAATATCACCAACACTTTTATCAATAGCAGTGCAATGCGCGTAATAGCCTGCTAACCATTCACGTGCCTCTTCAGCTTTATGCGCAGGAACATTAGGTCGCAATGCTACGTCATCTTTTTTGTATAAAGACCGGTAGGCCTCTGGAGCCGTCAGATAAGGGTCATGAGGTGGACCCCAAGAAAGCAAAAGCATAAATGGATCAGCCTCTTTTTGCTTAGCAATATAATCCATCGCATCATCGGCCTGTGCAAAAACATCATAGCCAGCCCACTCACGGATTCTCTTATCTTCGCCTTCATAGTAACGAGATTGATTATAATCGTGGCTGCACTCTAAACCTTTAAAGTATTGAAAGCCAAGACGCTTTTCTGGAGGAATATAATTTGACCGGCCCTGCCCATTTACATGCCATTTACCAATAAAAGCAGTTTCATAGCCGCCATGTTTAAAGGCTTCACCCATACCAACAGGATTACTAGCAATTGGAACATCGTTTAAAAAAACACCATGCGTTAAAGGATACTGCCCTGTAAGTAAACTGCCACGCCAAGGACTACAGACAGGCCAGCCAGAAATAGCATGAGTAAAGTTACAACTCTCAGCAGCTAGTCGGTCTATATTCGGCGTCTGTACTTGTGCGTTTCCCGCATAGCCTAAAGCTTGAAGACGCCATTGATCAGCAAGTAGAAAAACAACATTAGGCTTTGTGGATGCTTGGGTCATAAATTAACTCCTGTCAATACGCCATCTTCAGCGAAGGTTTTTTTGGGGTTCTCTTTTTAGAACTGCTTGTGGTTGAACAATTTGTCTTTGTTCAGGCGTAAGCCTTTCTAGCAATTCAGGTGAAGGCTGATAGCCATGCCTAAAATTACCCCAAGAAGGTCCGTAACGATACACAATAATGCGTCTATTGCCCTCATTTATCCGCCTAGCGGAACCATGAGAAATGGCATCTACAAACAAAAGGGCATCCCCTGCTTTCATATGAACTTCAACAGATCCCTCTATGCCATCTACCGACGCGATCTCGCCGCCCATCTTGTGTTTATCAAAATGGGGATGCGGAAAGTTGGCTTTATGACTACCCGGAATAACCATGGTGCCACCATCTCCCTCAGCAATATCTGTTAAAGCAATTAAAATATTGACCTGGCCACACTGAAAGCGACCATTATGAAAGCGAAACTGATTACGCTTAGTTCCTTCATGCCCTCCAGAATGCAAGCCTATTGCCTGCCCTGGCCCACGAATATTGGCAAAGCTTTCATCGATAAACAAAGGACCATGCTTATAATCAAAGGTACCTTCACCACCAACAAAGTATTTGACTTTATCAATCCAACTAGGATGATCAATCAGGCTTTCAAAAGGCTTACCAGCTTCATAGATTTGCTGGAGATTTGTACCTTCATCATCACCAAACGTATGACCTTGCACGTAACCCAACCACTCATTATGTTTCAAAGGCAAAATAGC
This sequence comes from uncultured bacterium, assembly GCA_964352605.1. Lineage (GTDB taxonomy): Bacteria > Deinococcota > Deinococci > Deinococcales > Trueperaceae > JAHEBB01. Next base: position 2,395 of record CAYGTA010000622.1, read on the forward strand.
ATCAATACCTTCATTTAAAGCTTTAACTTCCTCAGGGCTTAAAGCTTGCTTAAGTACAAGGTAACCACGTAAATCAAAAAGATATTTGTCTAGCTCATTCGGCATAAAGACTCCTTAA
>CAYGTA010000623.1:0-2512 GCA_964352605.1 uncultured bacterium
GATTGTGGGCGTTGCATGGGGTTGCTCCAACATCAAAATGGCTGGAATTTCACAATTTGGTTAGGAAGGGGATGACAATACCGTAAGTATACGGTAAACTTAGGTCATTAGCTTGCTTCACTAACCAATAAGTGAACCATTTTTCAAAAACCGCTGTGTTTGCCGCACAGCGATTTTTTATTTGTCGCTGCACATCATAACCCAAAAATGAGTAAAGTACGCAAATCACAGCAATTACTCCTGACATGTTTATTGCAACCAAGTTGTAAAATGGGGTGTTGATCTGGATTTGGTTGCAAGATGAATTAAATCTAGGCCTTTGGCTGGAAGCCAGTAGCAGCAACTTTGATTCTTGGTGGACTCTAGTTATTGCTACTGGCACAACCAGCAACTTTCTTTCTTCACAAGTTCACTTTGGTGGGTGTAAGTAAACCCGAAAAGACTTAATTATGCTGTACTGCATTGATTTTGGGTGAGTAGTTTACAGCACAGCTTTGCTCTAGGGTGGGTGCATGGATGGGACCTCCTTTTAATTGTGGTGGATGGTTATTTGATTGTTAAAAGATGCTAACCCATAACGCCAAAAAGTCATCCGACCTCTCTTCGACCTACATGAAAAGAATGAGAAAATCATAGATTTTGGTTAAGGAATATACATTTATACATGATTTAGTGAATATTTGTGACAGAAATTCAAGTGATTATGACTGAACTGAGTATGATGAAGAAATGCAAAATTGGTACGAACAAACCTTCTGGGATGAGATAGATAATGAGGTAAAGGCACTCCTCAAAAGCAATGACATTAAAACTAAGCTGCAAAGCTTTAGTGATAGCTACAGCAAAATTGATGATGCATGGCTAGATGCCTACCTAAGAATCTGCCAAGATAGCAATAACAAAACTGCAAGCACGCAACTCGAGTTTATTGAAGAAAAAGTCATACCTCGATTTGAAAAAGTCTTTGCAGAGCTAAAGCAGCAGTATTTAGATCAACATGAACATCCACTTTACTTAAACCGCATTGGGCAAATCTTTCACGCTGATTTAGAGCCTTATGTTGAGATAAACACAGAATTAAATACACAAGAACGAGCTTTGATTAGAGACTTTCAGGAGCTACGTTCCAACATGGTTGTTCACTACCAAGGCGAAAAAAGTACCTGGGAAGCTTGGAATTTAATTGAAAGAACATCAGAGCAGACGGTAAGGGCAGAAATCTATCAGAAAATAATAGAGGCTCGACTCGAGTGCGCACCAGCAATATCAGAAATCCTATTTAAGCTCATCAAAATTAGAAAGCAACAAGCTTCAAATGCGGGATTCGAAAGCTATCCGTCCTACATATGGCCTTTGAGGCGAAGAAATAATTTTAGTTATCAGCAAAACTTGGATTGGTCTATTTCTTTAGCACGTACATTTGCCTCAAGTTACAAAAAGTATTCTGAGAAAATCAAAGATCTACAGCAGGTTTCCCAAGCTTACGTTTGGGATTTACCTCCAGAAATACCCACAGCAAAAAGCATAGAAGAAGCAGATTTTAAAACAGCCATAAGGGCTGCTTTTGCTGCTATTGATAGCGAATTTGCGAGCATCATTGATCAAATGGAAGCCGCTGGCGATCTTGATATCATGCATCACAAAGATAAATCGGGTGGCAATTTTGCATATGGCTTTAAGTTAGGCGGACGTGTTGGCGTAAGTGGTAACACTATTGGAAGTTTTTCAGATATACCTGTGTTGCTACATGAATGTGGTCATGCGATTCACTATCACTTTAGTAATGATCAAAGTTTAACTTGGGATCAGGAAGTAAGTTCTGAAATATCTGAATTTATTGCCTATTTATTTCAATGCTTAGCAAGTGAACACTTGGAAAGTATTGGGTTTATTCCAAGTCACTACGCTCACTTATATAGGCTTTCTGTAGCAGACTCCATCTTAGACACCTTCAGAGGCGTAGCAGAAAGAGATCTATTCGAGCAGCGTATCTACTCCGAAGATTTAAGCTCAACAAGTCAATTAGGTTCTATCTTTCAAGAGGTTCATCTTGATCCTCCCTATAACGAAGGGGCCTTTAAAGATTATGCAAGTTACAGGTGGCAAACCTATCCAACAATCGTTTCCAAACCCTTTAGTGGTATTGAATTTTCGTTAGCGTGGCTTTGCACCTTACTTGTTATAAAGAAGTTCAAAGAAGAAAAAGACGAGCTGATTACCCAATTAAAGATTTTAATGCGCAAAGGCAACAGTATTGATTTGAAAGAGTCGCTAGCTTTGCTCGGCATTAATTTGCCCTTTACCCAACAGGACTTTAAATCAGCAAAAAGTATCTTCGAGGAAACCTTTCTCAATAATTTGTGACGAATGCCAGTTGATTGTGAAAATTAGATGTTATTGTCTTCAAATTAAAAAATTCTTTTAGATTGGAGAACAAATGAAACGCAAATTTTTCACTCTTTTCACCCTCTTCGTCTTAGGCCTCGCTGTTAGCTCAACCGTTTTTCTGCAA
>CAYGTA010000624.1:0-2501 GCA_964352605.1 uncultured bacterium
TCGACGATCCAAGATCGCGTTTACTTTATTAATAAAGTAAACGGAAATAGTATTAGCATTTCCACGAATGGTCTGATGGTGCAACCATTCGTGCGACCCGGGGGAGTAAAAACAAACCAACTCAGCCAAGGTTGTAATGTTTCATGGAACTGCAATGTCTATCAAAAGGGCATAAAAAATTGCTTTTCTCTTTTTTATCTCAAGAGAAAAGCAATAAAAGCTGCAGATGTTTAAAGCTAGCTTAAGCTAAAACTTCTGCTACTTTGGCGACAACTTGATCTACTTCTGCTTTACTAATAATAAGAGGGGGTACAAAACGAATAACCGTAGCACCTGCATTTATAGTTATGACACCCTTGTCTTTTAAAGCGTCAATATAAGGCGCTACTTTTTGTTTCATTTCCATACCAATCATGAGACCATGACCACGTACTTCACGTACCTTCGGAGAGTTAATATCTCTTAGTTGCTGCTGAAAGTAAGCACCCAACTCAGCAGCATGCTGCGTCAAGTTTTTAGCTTCAATTTCTTCTAGGACTGCTAAAGCAGCAGCACTCGCTAAAGCGTTGCCCCCAAACGTTGTGCCATGACCACCTTTAGGCATTTTTTCAGCCATTTCTTGCGTCATAAGTAAGGCACCAACCGGCACACCGCCACCCAATCCTTTGGCTAAGGTAACTAGGTCAGGCTTAATGTTGTAATGCTCTGTTGCCAAAAATTTACCCGTGCGACTCACACCAGACTGCACTTCATCCATAATAAGCAGGGCGCCCCGCTCACTGGTTATTTGCCTTGCAGCATCTAAAAATTCTTGACTTGCAGGGTACATACCGCCCTCACCCTGAACAGGTTCTAAAAAAACCGCAGCGGTCTCTTCATTAACATGTTTATCTAGCTCTTCAACACTGTTAAACCTAATAAACTCATTATTGTACTTCATGGGTTCAAAAGGCTCACGGTACTTTTTCTCCCAAGTAATCGCTAGTGCGCCCATAGTACGACCCGAAAACCCCCGCTTAGCACTCACAAAATTAGGTCTATGCGTAGCCACTCGAGCCCATTTTAAGGCTGCTTCGTTGGCTTCTGAACCTGAGTTTGCCATGAAAACTCTTGTTAAGCCCATTGATTCAGGAATCATACTAAAGAGTTTCTCGTAAAATTGACTACGCACATCGTTACCATGTGCCTGAGAGCAAATAATGAGGCGTTTGGCTTGCTCAGCAATAGCGTTAGCAAGGCGCTCATTGTTATGTCCTACGCTAGCTACCGCAATACCTGCCAAGCAATCAATGTATTCATTACCGTCAGAATCATAAATCATGACGCCCTCACCATGGGTAAATACAATATTAGGGTTCCATAAGCCTGAATTATGCTTAGCGTCTTCTGCCAAAATAGCTTGGGTTTGGGTTAGTTCTGAAATCATCTTTTTACTCCTAAAGGTTTACTTGAAAAGCTCATAGAGTTGTATTTAAAAGGTATGCCAGTCTTAAAATTTGAAATAAAAAAGGGTGTTGCTGTGCCTGCTTTTAGCCCCAGAAATTAGAGGGGTCGTCGTTTAAGCATCTTTATGCTGGCACACATAGCTATACTATAAACCTTTATTGAACAATTGTGCCATTCCCTGCTAAAGCAAACTGAACTGGCTTAGCTACCCTAGCATCTCCAAAAATAACTTTACCTACTCCTCCAGCAACCGCTTCAGCAGCACCCAGAACTTTTTTCTTCATGCGATCTTGCGCAAATTCCATGTACGCTTCAACATCATTTGCAGGAATCTCTTTAATAAGGCTATCTTCATTCGGAAAGTCTTTAAGTAAACCCGGAATGTTAGATAAGAGCAGCAAAGCTTCAGCCTTCATAGCTGTAGCAACCGCTGCTGCGGCCCGGTCACCATCCACATTAACAGCAACACCCTCAAAACTCGAGCCGGGTGGCGTGAGTACAGGTAAGTAAGCGTTATCTAAGAGCAAATCTAAAAGATGTGTGTTGACCTTTTCTACTGTTCCTGTGTGGTCACCACGCAGTATTTTGATTTTTCCATTTTCTACGCTACGCACTTTGTCTTTATGTTTACCTTCAAAAATGCGACCATCTAAGCCTGATAAACCTACCGCGTTTACACTGTGTTTTTGTAGACGCTCGACAATACCTTTGTTCATTTTGCCGCAGTAAACCATTTCAAATATCTCTAGGGTTTCACGGTCTGTAAAGCGGCTTGTGTAACCGCTTGGGCTGGTAATAAATTGAGGGGGATGCCCTAGAGCTTCGGCAACGCGATTGGTTTCTGCGCTGCCCCCATGAATTAAGATTATCTTTTTGCCTGCTTTTGAAAGCGTTGCTACGTCTTCACAAAGTGCGTCGTAATCTATACCTAGTGAGCCACCAACTTTAACAACAATCATAGCTTAAGAGTTTACTGTGTTTGGAGCGCTTGCATCGTAAGAAGCAGTGTAAACTGATTCGGATTTGCGGCTGAAGGTTCAATACTTGCCCTATCA